>NZ_PJBM01000229.1:0-63775 GCF_002836075.1 Shewanella sp. GutDb-MelDb
CAATTTTTAGCCTCAATAATGATTTACCTCCCTTGAGTAAAAGCAAAGCCAGAATGTTATATCGAGGTAAGTCTAAAAAAGTCGGCGGCAGTCTCAAAATTGTGTTGGTTGATCTACCCGAAACCTCTATGCATCGCGAAGAGTTCTACAGCATGTTGCTGGGTAAATCTGTGTCACAGATGAATGGCTATTGGGCTGGATTAGCTTTCTCTGGCAAAGGTTCACCACCCGAAGAGCTCGATAGTGATGATATAAAACAGATCCTAAAGTGGCTAAATGAAAACCCCAATGGTATCGCGTATGCGCCGGTTGAGTCGGTTCCGGATGAAGTGAATATCTTAATTACCGTGCCACAAGGAGAGTAGCCATGTTATTAAACCGTCAGAACAGCATTTTATTATTGAGCTTAGGCATTACAGCAAATGCAGAAGCGGGAATAGATCTTACAGATAACATTTTGCTGAGTGGTTTTGGTTCGACGTCGATCAGCAAAACAGACAATAAAACCCCGTTATTTATTAGCCGCGAGATTAGCGATGAAATTTGTTATGACTGCGATACCTTGTTTGGCTTACAACTTGATATTGATATTTTTGAGGGGGTTAACGCATCAGCTCAAGTGGTTAAACGTACCCAAGATGACTGGAGCGATCCAGAACTGGAGTGGGCATATTTAGGCTATGAGTTTGCTGATTTTGAAGTGCGGGCAGGACGACTGCGTTTACCGTTATTTCTCGTCTCTGAATTTTATTATGTTGGCCAGGCTTATACATGGGCGCGACCGCCAGAAGAGGTTTACGATGCTATTTTGGGCTTTACCTCCTACGACGGTATTTCTTTGGCTTGGCAATATGAAATATCGGATGAAATATCGCTCACTATCTCGCCTTACTATGGGTTTGAGCGACTTAATGAGGTGGAGTTGGGAGGCACTTTATTACAGTTCGATACCGACTATATCACGGGTTTGTACATTGATTTAATTGGTTTTAATTATCGAATTCATACAGGATTTATGCAATCACAGTATATTCAACGACCTTCCCCAACCACCGATAAACTTAATGTTTACACTGTGGGAGCGGAGTACAGTTTGGATGCTTGGCAGTGGATGGCGGAGTTAGAATATGACGAGCTGCAAATTAATTGGTATGCCAGTGTCGGTTATGCACTCGATGATTTTACACCTTACTTAGTATATGCCGAGAGTCACGAGCTTAGAGAAAGTCAAGGAGTGACTTTAGGACTTCGTTACGATGCCACTTCGACCCTTTCACTGAATCTTGAGATGCAATCTATCTTTTCACACGAACCGGGTAATCGAGCACAGTTTGTCACTTCACCACTGGTATATGCTGAAAAAGATGATGTCGACTTACTGAGTCTCACGGTTAATTTTGTGTTTTGATTATGGATAATAGTTCGTAAATCTTATATACGCTGATGCTATTAAAAGACTCAGTGGTAGAGCTCAAGGGTGCAGAGCAAAAGAGGATTGATCGTCAGAAACTGTTTTAAATAATACTTGATAAGCATTATTAGGAATAACTCGCACTCAATATAAGGCTTGGGACTCTCTGTGATTCTATTGACCGTTAACAGTGCTCAATATAGCGAAAGAGCACACTGCGATATGGAGTATGCTCTTTCTTCAATATGAGTCGTCGCAATGTAGGACCTATTGCAATATCCTTTCAATTTGCTGGTTAATCTCTTTTATTTTTCCACATAAATCGTTGATTGCGGTTTGGTCTGGAAGTGATCCTGCTTGAGAGCTGGATTCGATTACTTGAGCTAATGTCATTGCTTCTTTGGCACATAAATTACTAAACATACCTTTAAGCTCATGGGATATTTGAAACAAGCCGTCGACATCGTCACTGGAGAAACGATTCTTGAGTATGCTATCACTCTCGCCATATTCTTCTAAGTAAATGGTGAGTAGCATTTTCACCATGGAGTCATCGTCGCCACATAGCGCTCTTAATTCATTAACCTCTATCATTGTTACATCCTTTGCTTTTATCTGTTGACTGAAACCGGGTGTTTGATATGAGGTGTCAGTGAGTCAAATATTGGCATACAGGCGCAGTTAAGCGGTGGTAATGAGTTGCTTAGCTTTAACCTTAGCTAGCCAAGACGCTAATGCTTTAGGGCTCATAAGTTGAACATCACCTAATTCATCATCTTTTGCATTTACGAGCTCATCTGGAAGTAAATCAATAATGCGCTCTAAATCTTCAGTCGTTTGTACCTCGTTATCAATTAACTGAGCCATCTCTTTGTTGTAATCAGCACCTCTTGCTCGAAGCGCTTTGACTAAACCTTTTAATAAAATTAACCAAGTACTCATTGGCCCTTGGATGATAGAGGCTGATTCGGCGGCGGAGTCAATACTGACGAAAGGAACGGTGGCAATGCTTTGTTGGTGTTGCATCGCGGCTAGAATCCAATCAGTGTCGAATGAGAAGTCAAATACGCTGGGTTTCATTAAAATATGCTGCAGTGCCTCACGGCTGAAGAGCTTGTAAGCGGCTTGAGTGTCGTGAATACCTTTGGAAAAAATGGGTGAACCAACCATTCTTTGCATGTGTCTGAGGGTTTTAATACCGATCCCCCAGCGTTGTTCTTGTTTGACCACAATAGATCGGGGATCTTTACGATTTCCGAGCACAACTTGAGAGTTATTTGCCACAAAAGGCGCCAGTATTAGCCCGAGTTGCCCCATATGGACAGAGTTATCAGCATCGGTATAAATAACCGCATCAACACCATCAGAGAGGGCTTGCATACAACCATAAGTGATAGCGCCGCCTTTTCTAGAATCATCAACATCATTGAGTGTGGCTAAAGGGCCATGGTTGTTACTTATTCCATCTTTGAGGTTGAGTACGGATATTTTCTCTGGCTGGGTACTGCGATTGGCAATACGGTTAGCAATATCGAAACTGCCGTGAGGACAGCCATCATCAACGGGGTATAAATGCCAGTCCACTTTGGTGCCTTTACACGCCCACATCAGTTGGGTCACCTTAGTCAGCAATGAGTTTTCACCATTGATATTAGTGGCACTTTTTTCTAGTAGACGATGATGTTCCCCCCACATGGCAAAGACGATACCAATCGAGATAGGAGTGTTTATCTGTCGTAAGTATTTGCGCGACTGCACCAGCTTAACGGCTAACTTAAATGCCAGTGGGCAATCTTCTTTTTGTGCTAATGCGACAAGTTGCGCTGGAGAGGTGTATTTTAGATCCAATAGAGAGTCGGCCAGCTCGAGTAGGCTAATTTGGTGGGAGGATTCAGTTAAGTCAAATTGGTTGCTCGCGGCGCGGCAAATTTGTTCGAGATCTTCTTTGTGTATTCTCATAATGAATCCTTTCATTGATTAACTCTTCCTGAGCGCTTGAGTGCTGATACAGCACTAACATCAAGCTTATTAAAATGTAGTAATAGATTGGTAAAACAGCAAGGTGCTATTTCTTTCGTCAGCGGAATGGGTTCAATCTGTGGTTTTTGCAATGACTCTACTTTCAATTCTTGTGTTTGGTTAATAATGCGAAGCCGATTCGTTGGCTTAGTCCTCTCTTGTGAAGACGTGTTGGAGACGCTAGTGGTCTCTTTAAGCTGAGGTTGAGTCGCGGCCAAATATGCCTGTCATCCATCGGATCATTGATGCATTCATTAATTGTGGCTGGTGCACTTATTTTTATCGGTACGATAAGGCACATTTCCATCTTCCGGCAGCATTAAGTCGGGCCTTGTCGACTGAAAAGTGGTTAGGTATTGGGTTAGCTTGCGCTACGTTGTAGCTTTAAGGTATTGCGATTTTGGTACGAAAAATATTCTAACTTATCTGACAGTTCTAGAATGATCTTCAGTCCTCTTCGGCTTTGCTGCCAAGTTTTGGGATCATCTGCTAGGGGCTCAATAAAGTCCGTTTTGAGTAACTCTTCAAGAACACCATGAGGTATGGATTGACCAAAGTCAGAGATCTCAACGATAAGATCTTTGGTATTGGTCAGATACGAAGTCGCTTCAAACTTGTGACCCTCATTATTGCCATAGGCGTGCTCAAAAACATTGTTAACGACTTCAACCAGGCAAAGCTCCATTTGACCGACTATTGACTCATCAAGCCCTAGGCTATTCCAGTAAGGCACTATGTCATCAGCGACTTCTCTAGAAGCCTCTAAACTACTGAGATATTCTTTGTGAAACTTCCTTGTGTTCACGTCCATAAACTAACCTTATTTAACTTGCTGTAGCGGCACGGGATTAGCTTTAGGGGCCAGCTGTGTCCCCAGAATGGGATAGCCCTTTACTTTGCCGTTTAAAATATTTCCGAAACATCTTTGACTTTACCGACATCTAGCCACTGAAAGTCCATATTAACGGCATAAAAATGTGCCTTTCTTTCTACAAGTAGAGGGAACCGGTCGCTGCCAATGTCGAATTCTATGTCTTTAGGAATAAAATCAAAAATGGCAGGCTCGAAGATATAGATGCCGGTATTAATCTTGTTAGAAAGAGCTTCTGACTCTAGTGGTTTTTCTTGAAAGCTAACCACTTGCTCATATTTGTCTGTCACAACACCTCCGTGGATCTTGTACTTTTCGCATATCCCCAGCAGAGCCTAACGCTTGGCTGACAAATTTACAGCTAACTTCAGTTGCTTCATATGGATAGGAAAGCTGCACGTTGAAATGGTGGGTGCCTCCAAAATAGTTTTCAATAATTCCGACTAAGTGGCTGATGTTGATATTTATTTTGTCTATTCCATTCTTAGCGGATAATTGGTTCATAGACTCCATTACTGATTTGCCGAGTATAGGGAGCATTGGCTTTGGAATTGTGTAAGATATTGGCTTAATACGAGTGCCTTTTCCTGCGGCGAGAATCATTCCTTTCATAACATCTACCTCTTTAAGCGGTTGAAGCCAGCGCATCTTCAATGGTTGGATGGCTTAGAATGAGCTTATCCATACGGGTTAGCTTGAGAAGATCGATTACCGTTTTTTGTGGATTCACAATACTAATTTTGATGTTGCTGAGCATTTTATAAGCACCCATTACAGCGCCTAGGCCACTGCTATCCATAAAGCGAACTTGACCTAAATCAAGGACTAACTGCTCGCGGATATTACCTTTGATTAGCGCTATCTGCTCTCTGAATGCGGGAGCCAGTTTTGCATCAAATCTGCCTTCGTTCACTTGAATTATGGTGTATTGACCTTTCTCAATAATATCAAATTGCATAATATTTCCTCTTTATTCGCCTTGCCATTCAAGGGCAAGCAGGCTTATGTCATCATCAAACTGCATTGCGCCACTCCAAGCACTGACTCTGGTGACAATGGTGTCAGTCTGTGTGCCGCTAGGCTCATTACTTAGTGTTAGAACGAGCTGTTTTAACCCCGCTTCAGAGTATTGGTTTTTCTGTTGATCTTCTGCTTCTGTTATCCCATCGGAATAGAGGAAAACTCTATCACCGGGCTGAAGTTGCACTTGGTCTGTGTGGTAGTCTGCAAAGTCGAACATGCCTGCAACAAAGCTGTCTTGTTCTATAAATTCACAGTGACTCTTTGATTTCTGTAGCCAGATCATCGGTGGGTGTCCGGCAAAAGAGTAAGAAAGTAACCCGTTTTTAGTATTCAGCACGGCGTACACCATCGTGAAATAAAGGTTGTTTTGATCCTGGCTTATATAGCTTTGATTTAGGTGTGAAATGACTTCGCTTGGCTCGATAAGGCTATAAAAGGGCTCGGTGTCTTTTTTGCATTTTACATTCGAGGCGGTGCCTGAATTAGAGCTGATACTTTGCTGAATCGAGAAAGACATTAAGGCTGAGGTGACGCCGTGACCCGCGACGTCAAATAAGTAGACAGCAATATGCTCTTCATCTAACTGCATACAGCCAAGCATATCGCCGCCAATCTGTGCGCTGGGAATATGGGTGTAGTTAATGTCAGCACCTTTAAAATGGGTTTGCTCAGGCAGCATACGTTGAATGAGATCATTGGCAGACTCTAAATCTTGTTTAATGGTTGCGTAGGCTCGGTCGAGCTCAATGTTCTTGGCAACGAGTTGGTTGTGCAGCTCTAATGTTCTGAACCCTGCCTTGAGTCTCGCATCTAGTTCATTGATATTGGTATCTTTTGCTACAAAATCATTGGCCCCCGCGTTGATACCTTCAACAATGGAGTCTTTATCATCGCGGCCAGAGAGCAGTACGAAGAATATGTAGCGGCAATATTGGGGGGACTTAAGGTGATAGCAGAGTTCAATGCCGTTGAGCTGGGGCATCATCCAGTCACTGAGCACTAATTGAATATTGGGATGCGAGTCTAGTTGAGTGAGTGCATCTAAACCATGCTTAGCGGTAACGACTTGATAGCCACGAGAAGCCAACATTTGCGACATCATCAACAGCATGACTTTGTTGTCTTCTACGAGGAGGATCTCTTTCGTCAAAGTGGCAGTCTCCATGCTGAACGTTCCTAACGAGCGGCATCTACAATGCGCCGTTGTTCAAATAAGTCCGTTTACTTTGCAAAAGTCTAGTAGTGAAATTCTGATCCAACAAGAAAGCGCACGATACTATTTAAAGTTATCGTGCGCGCTATTATTGTATCTCTTTAAAATTAGATGAATATGGGGCTGTAGATATCTTGAGGAGCTTTACTTTAGCGCTTGCCTTAAAAAGGCATTAATCTTTAATGTTAACTTTGATTCTATGGTGCCGATTTGAACATTCTACAGGGGGTTTTACCGGTGCGTCTTTACGTTCAGATAACAGGTGCCTTATTGCCATAATCGGATGTGGCAGTAACATTCTAGGGCCAGCATAGACCATTATCTCTCTGGCTTTGGCCTTCATATGGGGTTTATAACAATGCACCGGGCATTTGTTGCATGTCGGCTTATCTTGTCCGTAAGGGCATCTATCTAATCGGGTATGAGCATACTCAGTAAAATCTTGGCAGTCTTGGCATAAGCCAGCATTACCGCCTTCATGGTGTGCTTTGCAATAGATTTCGACCATAGCAACGATGGTTCTAAACTCGCTAAGCAATTTGCCACTTAAAAGTTGTTCGAAAGCCATGGTATACCTTAGTCAGTTACTGGGTTATTGACATCATAAAAGTCTAGAGCGCGACAAACAAAACGGATGCTTGAAAATTTGAAGGTGCGCACAAAATAGCGCTTTAAGCGCGATTAGGTTTATCGATAGCTGTTTTGTAAAAATAGGCTGAGCTTTTGCTCATAAAGCTGTCTTTTGAGCTATTTTGGCCAATATAGTGCATTAATTTTGATACCCGGTTAAAAAAGAGATATAAATACTTGATTGTATGAAAGAGAATGCATTAATAATAACGTTCTATTTTTACGCGTTTTAAAATGCATAACAAGACTCACATATGAGTCTCTGGCCAACCACTGGTGGAACACAATGAAAGTAATTGCCATTATTTTGCTCGTTATAATAGGCGTTTATCTCTATAAGCGTACTCAGCGATTAGCAAATGAAGAAAATGAAAAAGAAGCTCAGGATGAACGAGCTGAAAACGAAGCCGTTGAGCCCGAAGTTAAAGACGTGACTCCAGATGCGCCGGCTGAATTGTCGAGCTCGTCTGATGAAGGGGCGAGTATTGATAAAAAGCTTGATATTGAAGGGGAGGTTGTTCAAATCATGCCAGAGCCAGAGCCAGAGCCAGAGCCAGAGCCAGAGCCAGAGCCAGAGCCAGAGCCAGAGCCAGAGCCAGAGCCAGAGCCAGAGCCAGAGCCAGAGCCAGAGCCAGAGCCAGAGCCAAAAGCCGCAGAGGTTGATGTTGCTTGGGCAAATGCTAAGTTAACTCAGGCTATAGCCGATACTGACGCTGCCACAGATACCGCGGCAAAATATATTGCAATGTCTTCGACTGTTGCGGAGTGTTATAAGCAACGTAAACAAGCTGAATATGTAACGTATGGTGCAAACTTATCTAAGCGATATACAGCACTGTTTACCGTTTATGCTGCTGAAACTAAGACAGATAATCCAGATGCTGAAGTCAAAGGGATTGGCCTAATGCACATGTCGACCTTGCTCAACGACAATGGTGAGTTTGATGCGGCTATCGCGATATGTAAAACAGCGATTAAACATGATGTTAGTGATGGTACAGTGACCGGCTTTGAGGGCCGTGTTACTCGGATTGACAAGGCTAAAGCCAAAGCAAATAAATAAAGCGATGTCAGTAAAGTTCATCAATCGCTGACGAAGCGGTGTAGAATAAGCTAAATTGCTTACGATAAAGGCGAACATTTGTTCGCCTTTTTTTATTTAAAGGATCTTCAGCATGAAATTGCGTTTAGTGTGCTTCATTTCATTTTTATCTTTTGGTTTAACAGCATGCACTGACTCTCCAGAGTGGACATTGCTCTATTATCCTAGCGCGGCAGCAAAGCCGAGTGTCGAGCAGTCTGCAGAGTTTATAAGTGGTTACTATGCGTCGGTTGATCAATGTCATGCCAAAGGCAAAGGTTTACTGCGCCTGAGTGACGATAAAAATGCCGATTATGTGTGTGGCCATTTGTGTGTTGCCGATGGTAAAACATTGGTTTGTCAAAGCCAGATATCGTCTGCCGAGTAAATGGAATTCGATAACGTTCGACAAGTACACCCCATACGAAAGAGCCGCGAGAGTTAGCTAGATGAAACTAAATGCTATTACGTTAGATCGTCAAACTTTGAGCTTGTCGGTACAAGCAGATATTGATTTTGAGCTGTTTGCCCAATTTGCTGAACCTTTTGCAGCGGCGATTGATTGCAGGGTCGTAGAGAGACAATGGGGAGCAGATAGGCATCAATGGTTATTGGAGTTTGAAGGAACCCACCTACAACTTCATTATGAATTTTATGGCGACATATGTTGGCTTTCAACTGAGAGAGAAGACGAGTTCGATGTGCTGGTCTATCTAGCCGAATTGATGCAGTCTTACATTGTGGCGCAAGCATAACATTAGCCTGAGTTACACCGAGTCACCTTTAGCTAGAGCATTTATAGATGAATAGAATAGAGCCGATTAAGACAGCGATAGCCGCCGTAGATGAAGATTCAGCATTTCATTACCAAGCGTTGACGCCGGATCTTATTTTGACCGCCATTGAAACGTTAGGCATATATCCTGAAACGGGCTTACTGGCACTCAATAGTTACGAAAACCGCGTCTATCAATTCCGTTGTGATAGCGGTCAGCGCTATGTGGTGAAGTTCTACCGGCCTGAGCGATGGTCAGATCAACAGATCCAAGAGGAGCATGACTTTTCTGCTGCGCTGGTGGAGCAAGAAGTGCCTATTGCCACTCCCGTAATTGTTGATGGTCGATCTTTACATGAGTATAAAGGATTTAGGTTTGCGCTATTTCCCTCTATTGGTGGGCGAGCATTTGAAGTTGATAACCTTGAACAGTTAGAGTCTGTTGGCCGTTTTATCGGTCGCATTCACCAGTTCTCGAAACAGGCAGACTTTGTCTATCGCGATACTATGTCGCCGCAGCTGCTGGGTGATGATTCCCTTAAGTGGCTAAAAGAGTCGGGTCATATTCCCAAAAGCTTAGCATTACCTTACTTTACCGTGGTTGAGCAAATCTTAGAGAAATCTAGCGCGATGTGGCAGCCACAAAAGTACCGCAATATTCGACTTCATGGTGATCTACACCCAAGCAATATATTGTGGACGCCTGATGGTCCAGGCTTTGTTGACTTAGATGATGCGAAAATGGGGCCCGCAGTACAAGATCTTTGGATGATGCTTGCAGGTGATAGGCAGCAACAGACTTTACAGCTAGAAGTGTTGTTAGAGTCCTACGAAGAGTTCTGTGAGTTCGATACTCGAGAGCTACAACTTATTGAGCCTTTAAGAGCGATGAGAATGTTGCATTACAATGCGTGGTTAAGTCGTCGTTGGGCAGACCCTGCATTTCCAATGAATTTTCCATGGTTTGCTGAAGGAAAATACTGGGAACAACAAATTTTAGCTTTTAAAGAGCAACTTGCCGCACTTGATGAGCCACCACTGAGCTTAATGCCACAATATTAAATTATATTAAAACTCGCATTTTGTAACAGAAAAATGAACTTATGCGCTTGAGGTCGACTCGAAAGGGCATTATGTTATTGTGAAAATTATTAAAGATGCATTTAGCATCACCAAGGAATCCACATGAAAAAAGCATTATTGGTCGCATTTGCATTATTAGTTGCGCCTATGGCTGCAATGGCTGCAGATTACAAAGAAGGCGTACATTACACTGTCATTAATCAAGGGCCTGCAACGGCAAAGCCTGAAATTACCGAGTTTTTCTCTTTTTATTGTCCACATTGCTATAACTTTGCCAAGTCAGAAGTGCCAAAAATTAAAGCTGGCTTGCCTGAAGGTGTTGTCTTTAAGCAAAACCATGTTGATTTTATCAATGGCAACATGGGCGTGGAAATGTCTCGTGCTTTTGCTGTGGCGCATCAGTTAAAAGTTGATGAGAAAATGGAAACTGCAATTTTTTCAGCCATTCATGACAAGAAACAGCATTTTACTAACCGTGATGATGTAAAAGCGATTTTTGTGGCTAATGGTGTTGACGGTAAAGCCTTCGATGCTGCTGCAAACTCATTCATGGTGAGTGCTCAAATGTCGAACATGAAGCGTGCGACTGAGAATGCAAAAATATCTGGTGTACCCGCACTGGTTGTCAATGGTAAGTACCGTGTTGAAACAGGTGCAATCAAATCATACGACGAACTACTTGATATCGCGTACTACCTGACCACAATGAAGTAAATACGACCTCGAAAATATTAAGGAGCCCTAGCGCTCCTTTTTTTGTGTCTGCTCGTGGGGATATATTTAACCTCGTATTACGGGCATAAAAAAACCGTGCTTCTTGGTCGCAAGAAGCACGGCTACGGAGCTAAAAAGCTCAACGTTACCCTGAGTAACCCCTAAACGTTAACAGGGTGTCAAAAAATTGGCAAGCGACAATTTGATGACGATGCTATTTAGGTGCTTGATTGGGATGAGAATTTATAAGTTGTTTAAATTTGATTCAATTCTTTACAAATTAATTTTCGATTTAATGAAACTCTCATGGTAAAACACCTGTCGAAGCAACTACAGATAACAATAAACAACGTTGTGGGGAGGTCTAGTGAGAGTTTTTCCTGTCTATGCACCAAAGCTAATCGTTAAACATGCGCGCATCTTTTTAACTGGAGTGATCTGGGTAAAAGATTTGGGTCGAATTGAATTTGATAAAGGACGATTTTTATTACCAAGGAAAAGTTTACCTAAAGTTAAACAAGCTATATTGGAACTCAATGGCTTAATTGAAACACAAAATAGTGACATGCAAACGGCATAACAACGGCTTTATGCATTGTTAATCGGTAAAAAAGCAACATGGTTTTATTGCGAGTAGCGGACTTAGAACGTTAAAGCAGATGCTCGCAGTTCCATACGAAGCAGCAAAGAAGGCGAGGGCTGACCTTGATTGGCCGCACCAGCTGTATTCGTAGTAATCATTTTCGCAGGTGTCGCTATGTGAACTTACTTAGCGACACAACTGCAAAAATAACGATTACGTAAACTCACCTAAGAAAGGTTAGCTAACCTCTTCGTTAAGCAGACCAACTAAACCTGTTACTTTTTCGTTCCAAGAGTTCAATTCTTGTTGTAACAGTTGGTTTTGTTCTGTCAAACTTGTGCTCGACTGTTTCTCTTCTTCAAGCTCCATTCTTAGTAGCTCAATAGTTTCAAGTGCTGCTTGGATTTTTGTTTCCAATTTTGACAATAGTTCAAGGCTCATGGGAGTCCCTTTGGTAGCATGATGATAGCTCCGATTCTAGCAGCGACGGGGTCTTAGTGAATAGTTAATTATGCTAAATGAAGCAAAATCTTACGATAAAAGTTGTGAGAGTGGCTTTTTTTTGTACTTGTGACTAACTCGTTAGTACCCATCTCTTTATTTCTACAGGAATTGCAGCCATGTTAGGCAATATCTTAATGCTGACTCCGTTGGTTTTAACCTTAGTATTAGCCTTAGTTTTACAACGTACACTTGTGGCTTTAGGCGTTGGTATTATCTCAGGTGCACTTATTATCAGCGCGTTTAACCCTGTTAATACAACCGTATATTTATCGTCAAAAGCTTGGATGCAATTTTATGCTGATGGGCAGTGGCAAGCTTGGCACCTTAACGTGCTGGCCGCGATGGTGTTACTGGGTATGATGACACAGCTGCTTGCCCGAGGCGGCGCGGTAAAATCATTTGCTGATTGGCTATATCACCGAATTAAAAGCGGTCGTCAGGCGCGGGTCGGTGTTGTTGTGCTGGGGTGGGTGGTTTTTATTGATGGTATCTTTAGTTGTCTGGCGGTGGGTCATGTATGCCAACCTCTCAGTCAACGATATAGCATGAGTAAAGAGCAAATAGCATATCTTGTTGACTCAAATGCCTCGCCATTGTGTGCATTGTTGCCCTTCTCCAGTTGGGGCCCTTATGTCATGGCGATTTTGGCGAGTATTACGCTATTGCCTCTCTCGCCGCTAGAATCCTTTATTGAAATAGCAAAGCTCAACTTTTACGCGATTACCGTGATTATATTGTCGCTATTGGTGGCTTGGTTTGGTATTGGCTTTACCTATACCGCAACAACGGAACCAGAGTCTGCAGAGGTTGAAGCGGGTAATCCGTGGTTATTGGGCATTCCTATGGCAAGCCTATTGATTGCATCGGTGGCTTTAACGTTATGGTCAGGCGCATCTAATTCGCAATCAGCGGATATTAGCCAGTGGATCACTTCGGCTGATATTGGCGCTGCCATGCGCGATGCTTGTATTTTAGCAATGACTATTGCCGTCTTTATGCTGAAGCTCTCTGGTCGCAAAGCTCAGGAGCTTGTGGTGGACATGTTTGCGGGAATGAAGGTCATCAGTTTTGCAATATCCATTTTGCTATTCACTTGGATGATTGGCGCCGTCATTGCTGATTTAGGCGTGGCTAAATTATTAGCCAGTTGGGCAGAACAGTTTATCTCAAGCAATATGTTAGTCGCAGGTACCTTTATCCTCTGCGCTGTAATGGCGTTTACCACAGGATCAAGTTGGGGCACTTTTGCCATTATGATCCCCATCGGAGCCGAGATTGCTGTCGCCGTTGATTCGACTTTGATGCTGCCAGTATTAAGCGCGGTGATGGCCGGATCAGTATTTGGAGACCATTGCTCTCCAATCTCAGACACCAGTGTGATTAGTGCTACCAGCTCGGGCTGTGAGCCTCACGCGCACGTGGTTACCCAGCTTCCTTTTGCGTTGATTGCGGCCTTTAGTGCGTTATTAGGCTTTCAGTTAATTAACTTGAAGGTAGACCCGATATGGTCGTGGTGTATCGTTCTGCTCGCTGCACTGCTACTACTTGCTCTTTATCATCGAGGGACTCGCGGTAGCCAAGTTGAGGTGGCTAAGGCGCAATCGTAATACGCTTAAAATCGGCTGCGGTATCAATGGGCGTTATCGCGATGATTTGATCTAAGCGTATTTCGTTGAGGCTATTATTTTGCTTAACGACTTGTTTTACTATCAGCCATTCCGTTTTGTCAGCCTTAGTGACTAAGGTTACTGCCTGGGCAGTTAGTGGCGCTTTATTATGTAACTCAATTTTTAATTGATAGCCTCTCATGCAAGCTAATTCTAAATAATCATGGCAATGACAATTAACGGTAATGTAGGGCTGCATAGGTACCTCTAAAATTAGTAGTGAATGCTTTTTCTTCTTGGCTAGGTCTATTGTAGAAAGCCAAGGAGATTTAGCTAATGTTAATGAATTCTATTGTTGTAGCTGTCTTATGTGGATCGTTATTGGTTACGACCACTGCGGCCGCGCAAACGTTGACTCAGTTTAATAAGACAAGCACGACGACCCGCCCATACTTTATTGAGCTATACACCTCACAAGGCTGCAGTAGTTGCCCTCCGGCAGAGACTTGGCTGTCTGCATTTAGCAAACAGACCGAACTTTGGCATAAATACTTCCCCATTGCTTTTCATGTCACTTACTGGGATTACATCGGTTGGAAAGATTCTTTTGCAGCGAAAACTTTTAGTCAGCGGCAATATGATCATCTTAACGCCAAGCACATTGGCCAGGTTTACACTCCGCAGTTTGTCATTAACGGCCAAGAGTGGCGGGGTTGGTTTGATCGTAAATTAGGGGATGTCTTTAGCAAAGTACAACCGGAAGTCGGAGCATTATCTGTTTCTATTGAAGGCCTGCAACTAACCGCTAGCTTCGATAACCAAACAGGCAATAGTGCACCTATTGAGCTGCACTTGGCTTTGGTGGGGGCAGGCTTGGAAACGGAGGTTAAACGCGGTGAGAATCGTAATAAACAACTGAAGCATGATTTTACTGTGCTGAGTCATCAAGTGATTAAATCGAATAGAAGGCAGCAAAGTACATTTACAGCAGAAATTGAGCGTATTGATACCAAGTCATGGACGGCTGAGCAATTTGCTTGGGTGGCGTGGATAGAACAAAGAGATCAACCAGTGCAGGCCGTTGCGGCTTGGTTAGAAGCTGAGTGACTTTAGAATATTAAAAGCGATAATCGATATTGGGTGTCAGCGACTCAATCAGACTTGTTAGATAGCATTGAGCGGTATACCTGTTTTGCCTTCAATATTAAGACTCGCTAGCTAGAGTCCCTTAGACAATATGTTGAATATAGAGTTAATAAAAAAGCCCTGCATATGCAAGGCTCTAATTGATAGGGATATGGTTTAAACCCTATTCAACGTTTTGGATCTGCTCGCGCATCTGCTCAATAAGCACTTTAAGCTCTACTGCAGCAGCAGTGACGTCTGCGCTGATAGATTTTGAGGCTAAGGTGTTTGATTCACGATTGAACTCTTGCATCATAAAGTCGAGTCTACGGCCTTGTGCGCCACCTTTTTTAAGGATGAGACGTGTCTCGGTAACGTGTGCGTCAAGGCGGTCCATCTCTTCGGCAACGTCCATTTTTTGTGCCATTAATACCATCTCTTGTTCCATACGGGCTGGATCAAGTTCGCCGGTGATTTCGGCTAAACGGTTAGTAAGCTTATCGCGCTGCCATTGCATAATCGTTGGCATATGACCACGAACCACGGCAACTTGCTCCACTATTTGGTCGAGACGAGTTTGCAACATAGTATTGATTGCTTCACCTTCGCGGCCACGAGCTTCAATAAATTCATCGATAGCTAAGTCGAATGCACCCAATAGATCTTTACCTAAGGCGTCCATATCTTGCTCTGAGCTAGACATCACACCAGGCCAACGCAGCACGTCAACGACATTGAGTTCGCCTTGCTTAGCTTCATCTTTTACCCAATTAGCGGCGTTGATAATTTGCTTAGCGAGTTCTTTATTGAGTTGCAGTTCGCTGCTATCACCTTCATTGAGGTCATAACGCAGGTTAACTTCAATTTTACCGCGGTTTAAACGTTTACGAAGACGATCTCTAAGCACTGGCTCTAAGCTGCGGAAATGTTCTGGTAAACGCAAGTAGGTTTCTAGGTAGCGCTGGTTAACGGAACGGATTTCCCAAGAGGCGGTGCCCCAATCTGCTTTGTGCTCAATGCGAGCATAGGCTGTCATGCTTTGGATCATGAATAATTTCCAGTGTAGTTCGTCTAAGTGAGTTGTGATTATATACTCAATTAGCATGAAGGTGCAGGATCTAGCCTTAATTTACTGTCGGGATTTTAAGATGAGTTTTATTTTTCAGATAGCATACTGGCTCACATGTCCCTATAATATGCAGCCAAATTACCCCAATGTTTTCAAATACAGGAATTCACTATGCGCCCAAGCGACAGAACTCCAGCACAATCTCGTCCAGTGACTATTACACGTCAGTTTACCGCTCATGCCGAAGGTTCGGTTTTAGTTGAGTTTGGTGACACTAAAGTGCTGTGTACCGCCAGTTTTGAAGAGGGTGTACCGCGTTTTCTTAAAGGCCAAGGCCAAGGTTGGGTTACTGCTGAATATGGTATGTTGCCGCGTTCTACGCATAGCCGCATGAACCGTGAAGCGGCTCGTGGTAAACAGTCTGGCCGTACTCAAGAGATCCAGCGTTTAATCGGCCGTTCACTACGTGCAGCTGTTGATATGAAGCTACTGGGTGAAAACACGATTGTTATTGATTGTGATGTTATTCAAGCAGACGGTGGCACGCGTACAGCTGCTATTACAGGTGCTTGTGTGGCATTGGTTGATGCACTTAACTGGGCACGTGGTAAAGGCATTTTAAAGACTAACCCACTTAAGTTCCTTATTGCTGCTGTTAGTGTTGGTATCTATAAAGGCGAGCCTATCTGCGATTTAGAATATATTGAAGATAGCGCAGCTGAAACCGACATGAATGTTGTGATGACTGAAACTGGTAAAATGATTGAGATCCAAGGTACAGCCGAAGGCGAGCCGTTCAGTCATGAAGAGCTATTGAGCTTATTAGAACTAGCTAAGCATGGTATCCGAGAGATCGTTGATATTCAAAAAGCGTCTTTAAGCTAAATCGTATTGTTGTTACTAGGGCCCTACGGGGTCCTTTTTGTAAGTGCTTTTTGACCGCGCTTATAATAAATAAAATGATTAAAATAATTTGAGTTGCCCTACATTTTTAAGGAGAGATTGTGAAAGCCTATCAACGTGAGTTTATTGAGTTTGCCCTTGAGCGCAAGGTACTTAGATTTGGCGAGTTTACGTTAAAATCAGGCCGCACTAGCCCTTACTTTTTTAATGCTGGTTTGTTTAATACCGGTCGTGATTTAGCGCGTCTTGGTCGTTTTTATGCAACGGCATTAGTTGATTCAGCTATTGAATATGATTTACTGTTTGGTCCTGCATATAAAGGCATTCCCATTGCGACAACAACGGCGGTTGCTTTGTGTGATCACCACGATATCGATATGCCTTACTGCTTTAACCGTAAAGAAAAAAAACAACATGGTGAAGGCGGCAGCCTAGTCGGTAGCGAGCTTAAAGGCCGTGTGATGTTAGTCGATGATGTCATTACTGCTGGCACAGCCATTCGCGAGTCAATGGAAATTATCGCGGCTCACAATGCTAAGTTAGCGGGTGTGTTGATTGCACTTGATCGTCAAGAGAAAGGCAAAGGTGAGTTATCTGCCATTCAAGAAGTTGAGCGTGATTTTGGTTGTGAGATTGTGTCGATTATTAAACTTGAAGACTTGATTAACTACCTGTCAGAAAAGACCGGTATGGAAACAGAGCTGGCGTCAGTGAGTGCTTACCGCGACCAATACGGGATTTAAAGTGTAGAAAGCCTCTGACTACAGAGCGCTGCGCTTACGGAAAAGCAGGAGCACAAATTAATATTTAGAATCGGCTTTGATTTTCCGTGAGGCCGAAGTCCGTTCCGTTATAGGGCTATTTCATTTTCTTATCTAGAAACTAAAAAACGCTGCGTTTATGACGCAGCGTTTTTGTTTCTGGCGCAGTATTTTAGAACCTAGAACCTAGAACCTAAAGTTGGGCTAGTTGCTAAGAAACTCAGCCCGTGTGGCAGGGTTAGATTTAAAAATACCGCCTAATGCTGTAGTGGTTGTTGAGCTGGTTGAATCCATCACGCCACGTGATTTTACGCAGTAATGTACCGCATCCATTTTAACGGCGACGTCTTTGGTTTCTAGTAAGGTTTGCAGTGCAACTAAAACCTGTTGCGTCAGACGCTCTTGTACCTGTGGCCGCTGCGCAAAGAAGCGCACTATACGGTTTATCTTGGATAAGCCAATAATGTTTTTACGCGGCAAGTAAGCTACTCGTGCTAGGCCATCGATGGTGACTAAGTGATGCTCGCAAGTACTGGTGAGACTTATGTCATTAACCTTGACCATCTCGTCGAAGCCCATCTTATTTTCAATCACGGTGATTTTTGGGAAATTGGCGTAATCGAGACCTGAAAATATCTCATCAACGTACATTTTTGCAATGCGACGTGGCGTATCGGTCAAGCTGTCGTCACGTAGATCTAACGACATTAATGTTAGAATCTCGCGCATATGATGCTCAATTTTATCCTTACGTTCTTCAGGACTAAATTCGCAGGGTAGCATCGGGGTTTCAAGTCCGCGTTCAAGTAGCGCAGCTTGTACTAATTGTGCTGATTCGCTGAGGATAGCTTCTTTTGATGTCATAATGTCCTCCACTTTAATGGGTAGTGGTGCTGTCTCTGGTGATCTTAGTTGCGGTTCGCAATTTGACAGGTATCGCTTAACAGTAATAGTAGAGCGTTAACGCTTTGCTTTGGCGCTAAGATGCACGGAGGCACAGCGATTTGATGCAAATATACACCAAAAATCTCGCTTGCGATAAGAAAAACCGACTAATTTAGTCGGTTTTTCTATTTGAGGGATTACAGCTTAAGGTTGGTCTTTAAGAAGCTGAGCATTTCACTGTAGTATTTTGCCTTATTTTCATCATCATAAAAGCCATGACCTTCGTCATCCATTAGCAATTTTTTATATGGATAATGATGTTTTTCTAGTGCTTCTTCAAGAGCTTCAAGCTGCTCTATAGGAGCTCTCTCGTCTTCGCCACCATGCACTAACATAATGTTAGCTTTGAGTTTACCCACATTATGAGTTGGCGACATAGATTCTAATAGTTTTTCATCTTCACCTAATACCTCTTTTAGGTAGCGCTTGCCTGCTCGTCGGCCTTGAACGTCGCCTTCATTAAACATTAATGGCAGATCATAAACGCCGGCAAATCCAATGGCACACTTAAATAAATCTGGTTCAATGGTTGCGCTTTGAATAGCTGAATATCCACCGAAGCTACCGCCGACGATACAGATACGCTCCTTGTCTACGATACCTTGTTCGATAACATGCTTTGTGGCATCGATAATGTCATACTGAATTTCAGTCCCCCATTTTTGATGGCCCGCATTTTCAAAGTTTATTCCATAGCCACCAGAGCCTCGAAAATTCACCTGAAGCACGGCTGCCCCTTGGCTAGCAATTAACTGGCTTTGAGAGTCGAATCCCCACCAATCTCTAGGACCATGAGGGCCGCCATGAGGATTAACGACTAAGGGGAGTTCCTTCGCTTCTACTCCGTTTGGCAAAGTAAGGTAGCCATGGATCTCCACTCCATCTCTGCTCGTAAAATGAATTGGTTTGATCTCGGCCATTTTCTCAGGATCTATCCATTTCTTTTTTGAGACCAGATACTCTAGTTTTATTGCGTCAGCATCAAATAGGTAGTAGTGGCCGGGGTTACGATCATTAAAGGCTTTAATAATCATTTTTTTTGCATTATTTGTTTGGCTAACAATGTGGATTTGATGGCCCGGTAGCGCAGCTAAGAGCTGTTTGATGTATACAGCTGAAGGATCTTTAGAGTCGACAAACTCATAAGTTGGGTAGCCGTTTTCATATTCGACAGCATATAATTTTTTACTGGTTTTATTTATCCACAGGTTACTTGGGTCAACGACTTTATCGCGACTGACTAATTGCTTATCGCCCGTTTTTATATTTAGTAAATAGACACCTCTAGTCCCACCAGATTCACTCGCTGTAACATAAAGGCTGTCTTTTTCATTACTAAATGCGATAGGGGCAATAGCATCCAAATTTAAGTTAAGTTTAGCGGTATCGACCCACTCGTTATTATCACGATAGAAAAGTGTCGAATTGACATGATCTTTAGTGCCACTGACAAAACGGACATTACCTTCATGATCATTGAGGAAGTTAGCGTAAGGGATTGGGGATGAAGCTATTTTCTTACGTGAACCTTTATACACATCTACGCGATAAACCTTTTGGGTGTTTTCTGCTGTGTTGCTACCCCCTCCTCCCCACGGCAGCGCTTGAACTAGCATGAAACGCTTATTGTCAGGTAATGGATCTAAGATGGTCGCTGTTGCGCGAATGGCAGTGTTTGTCTTCTTTACTCTTGAGCCCGTTTGTTGTTCAGCGCCCTTGTAACCAAATAGATAAGTTGAATCCGAACCATCGGCGTTAACGGCAATTAACTCACCAAAATATTGTGGTTGGTTACTCCAACCTTTTAAATATACTTTTTGTAAAACAACTCGCTCGTCATTGACCCACTCATAGCGTCCGACTTGGGCATTACCAGGGAAAAAAACAACATGAACAGGCTGTTTAGTTTTGGCATTTAAGATGAGTAGCATTGCTTTATCATCTTTTTGACTGATGGCGCTAAGATAATCTCCGCCTGGGGATATTTTGACTTGAGAAAACTCTGCAGCCCGGCTAAATAGCCTCGCAGCTTCGTTTGTTTTTGCAAATATATTGCTGCTAAGCAGGGTTATACAGGCAAAGCTAATGATTTTGATTAGTTTCATACAACTTCCTTGTGGAAACATCGTGTTAATTGATTTGTAACATATGGATTACAAAGGTAGAGTAAAACAAAAGTATGATGGGAACAATAACTAAAATAATCAACATTGTGAGTTAAATACTGCCAATGTACTGGTATGAGATCTGCTTGATTAAGGACTAGGAGATAATCTTGTCATTCCTAAGTGGATGTCCTGAGAGGGAGTCTCCGATTGTAACCATCTGCTGTTATTTCAGAAACAATAAGACAGCCTGTAAAGGGTGGTTTATTCTCTTTTCTGAATCTTAAGTTGTTTAGATAAATTGAGATAACGGCTGTGAACACAGCCGTATTATGCACAGAAAGTCTAGCTCTGCAGCAGCTGCTGCTGAACAAATGCCCATTGTTCATTAAAGTGCTTGGTAGGCTTTATTTTAAACTCACTGCGAACAAACTGGGCAATTCTGCCCTCGGCAATCGCAAGCAGTAAGTTAGCCAGAACGGCTTCATCGATGTTAAAGCCTTGGGCTTCGCGTAAGCTTTTCTCGCGTAGAATTTGTTTAAGATGAGTTTCAATTTTAGAAAAAAGTTGGCTAATTCGACTGCGTAAACGTTCGTGTTCACCGAGTAAGGCGTCACCGTTTAACACTCTCGAAATACCGGGGTTACGCTCGGCGAAAACCAGCAGCAGTTGCAATAACTGTTGGCAGCGTTTCATGGTGTCTTTTTCTTCATCCATGATGAGATTGATTCGAGAAAGCAGTGACTCCTCGATAAACTCAATAAGGCCTTCAAACATACGTGCTTTGCTCGGAAAGTGACGGTAGAGGGCTGCCTCTGATACGCCAACTTCAGCTGCTAATTTAGCAGTGGTTATACGTTGTCCTGGATTTGTTTCTAGCATGGTCGCCAAACATTGAAGAATATGTTCGCGACGGTTTATTTTTGGGCTTGCAGCCATTTATCAGTCCTTCACTCGATTACTACTGAGCGAGATAGCAAGGAAACGCTGCTCCGTGCTATCTATAAAATGTAGTGATGCGTTTAACGCGGTAATGTATTATTTTGTACCTGAATGACCAAACCCGCCTGCACCGCGATCTGAGCTATCAAATTCATCCACAAGCTTAAACTCAGCCTGTACGACGGGAACAAACACTAACTGCGCAAGACGGTCACCAATTTCGATAGTGAAGGGTTCACTACCACGATTCCAGCAAGAAACCATTAAGGGTCCTTGGTAATCAGAGTCGATTAACCCCACTAAGTTACCGAGCACGATACCGTGCTTATGACCTAGGCCTGAACGAGGCAATATGATGGCGGCCAAACTTGGATCTGCCACATGCACTGCAATACCGGTAGGGATAAGGACGGTTTGACCCGGTTGTATGGTGAGAGCAGTGTCGGTGATAGCGCGTAAATCCATTCCTGCGCTACCTGGAGTCGCATATGCAGGCAACGGAAACTGCGTGCCAATACGTGAGTCAAGGATCTTTAATTCAATCGGTGTTTTCATTTATTTTTTTACTTTTTCTGCGATTAGGGTGAGTAATTGCTTGGCTAACGTTTGTTTGTCAACAGGGGGTAAGTGTGTCGCACCACCGTGCCAAAACACGCTGAGCGCATTATTGTCGCTATTAAAACCAATGTTACTGTTAGACACATCATTGGCGGCGATCATATCGAGTTTCTTACGCACCAGTTTACCTTTGGCATATTGTTCGACATCATTTGTTTCTGCTGCAAAACCAACCGTAAACGGACGTTTAGCATGGCTGGCAACGGTGGCTAAGATATCAGGATTTCGAACGAGCGCAAGCTGCATCTGTTCCGCTGATTTTTTTATTTTACTCTCTGCAATATCCGCTATTCGATAATCAGCCACTGCCGCACAACCGATAAAAATTTGGTGGTTTTCTACTTCTGGGATCACGGCATCAAGCATCTCTTGTGCTGACCCAACATCAATACGGGTGACATTCGCTGGAGTGGCTAAGTTTACAGGTCCTGCAACGAGTGTGACAGTTGCACCCATCTCAGCAGCCACGCTAGCAAGTGCAAAGCCCATTTTTCCTGAACTGTGATTCGAGATATACCTTACCGGATCTATGGCTTCACGAGTGGGTCCTGCCGTGAGTAATAAAGAGACGCCATCTAACAATTTTGGCCCTAATAGCTGTTCGGCTCGTTCTGCAATCGCCACGGGTTCTAACATTCTGCCTGGGCCCACTTCGCCACAGGCTTGTGAGCCAGAATCTGGGCCCCATATTGTAAAGCCGCGTTGTGCTACGGTTTTTAAATTGGCTTGCGTCGCTGCATTGCGGTACATCTGCTGATTCATCGCAGGGCAAAGCACTATGGGCGCTTCTGTTGCTAGGCATGTGGTGGTGATGAGTTCATCGGCCATGCCGATACTCATGCGCGCAATTAAGTTTGCCGTGGCGGGGGCAATAATGATTAAGTCAGCCCAGCGGGCTAATTCTATATGGCCCATGGAGGCTTCTGCAGTGGGGTCGAGCAGGTCGGTGGCAACCGGATAGCCAGATAAAGCTTGGAGGGTGAGTGGTGTGATAAATTGCTGCGCACTTTGGCTCATGACGACTCTAACGTCAGCGCCACGGTCTTTTAGTTTGCGAACTAAATCAGCAGATTTATAGGCAGCAATGCCACCTCCAATTCCTAAAAGGACTTTCTTGTTTTTCAAACCCATACGTACTCTTCCATTATCATTTTGACGGATTTTAATGCCATCCGTGCAGTCGATGTGCGGCCTAAGATATCACAATCCTAAACGAGTTGATGAACAAGTTAGCAAATTCTCGACCATACTCAATGTTAAATAATAACAAGGAGGTTATTGTGGGAATTAAAGATTGGCCACAAGGCGAAGGACCAAGAGAGAAGCTACTGCTTAATGGTGCACAGCAACTATCGGATGCAGAGTTACTTGCAGTATTGCTCAGGGTTGGCCTTAAGGGCTTAAGTGCCGTCGAGTTAGCTCGTATTATGATAACCGAGTTTGGAGGGCTTAGAAGCTTGTTGACAGCGTCTCAAGCAGAAGTATGCCGTTTAGATGGAATTGGTCCAGTTAAGTATGCTCAATTGCAGGCTGCTGTAGAGATCGGTAAGCGAATTTCGAAAGAAAAGCTAAAAAGAGGCAAAATTTTATCGGATCCTGATTTAACTCGAGACTATTTAATGAGACAATTAGGGGATCGTGCCTACGAAGTGTTTGCTGTCTTACTGTTAGATAGTCAACATCGGGTGATTCAATTCGTTGAATTATTCAGAGGCACAATAAATTCTGCGTCAGTTTATCCGCGAGATGTGGTGAGCTTGGTGCTTGAGAAAAAAGCTGCGGCTGTGATCGTGTGTCACAATCATCCCTCTGGAGTTGCAGAGCCAAGTACAGCCGACAGACGAATTACTGAGCGATTGAAACAAGCCCTACAAACTATCGATGTTTCCTTGTTGGACCATATGGTTGTAGGCGATCGAGAGATAGTTTCTTTCGCTGAACGAGGGTGGATAGATTAATCTAACCCTTGATCTTTTATTTTAGATCCTGTATAAAATGCGCCCTCTGTTGTGTGCCTCAGGCGACGGCCGTGTTCGAGGTACATTAATGCTCGAGCGTTATATATATTGTTTTGGAGAAGTTTGACATGTCAAGAATATGCCAAGTAACTGGCAAGAAACCAATGGTTGGTAACAACCGTTCGCACGCGAAGAATTCTACGCGACGTCGTTTTTTACCTAACCTACAGAATCACAGATTCTGGTTAGAAATTGAAAAACGTTTCGTTAAGCTACGTATCTCTACTAAGGGTATGCGTATCATTGATAAGAAAGGTATTGAAGTTGTTGTTGCTGAACTTCGTGCCCGCGGCGAGAAGGTATAATAAACCATGGCTAAATCTAAAGGTAATCGTGAGAAGATCAAGCTAGTATCTAGCGCTAAAACTGGTCATTTCTACACGACTGAAAAAAACAAGCGTAACATGCCTGAAAAAATGGAAATCAAGAAATTTGATCCAGTTATTCGTCAGCATGTTATCTACAAAGAAGCTAAAATGAAGTAGTAACTTACTTTTAGCATCTTAAAAAGCCTCTATTTTTAGAGGCTTTTTTTTTTCTTAAAATCCGTATATACCCTCGATAATCCCCTCTCTCGCTACAACGACTGACTATTCATTTCTGCCATCATTAGCTTTATAGGCTTCAACCATTTAAATTCACATGCTTAACAATATTATTTTATATTAATAAGTGAAAATAAATGCTGTTTAAATGAATTAAAATGCAATATCATCATTAGTGTTTATCAATGATGCAGATTGTTGCGACTGTCTATTTAGACTATAAGGTGGATTTAGCGTGCGTACTACAGAACTTGTCGATGGTTTTCGTCACTCAGCTTCCTATGTCAATGCGCATAGAGGTAAAACATTTGTCGTTATGCTTGGCGGCGAAGCGCTTGCGCAGCCGCAGTTCAAAGCCATTATTAATGATATCGCACTGCTGCATAGCTTAGGGATCAAGATTGTGCTGGTTCACGGCGCTCGGCCACAAATCGATGAAGCACTCGCTCAGCACAGCCTAACCCCTGAGTATTACAATGGTGTGAGGATCACTGAAGAAGATACCTTCAAAGTGATTAAACAGGTGGTTGGTGCATTGCAACTCGATATCACGGCTCGGCTGTCGATGAGTTTGAGTAATACTCCCATGCAGGGCGCTCAAATTAATGTGGTCAGTGGCAATTTTGTTATTGCGCAGCCATTAGGGGTTGAAGATGGTGTGGATTATAGCCTTAGCGGGAGAGTGCGACGGATTGACACTCACGGACTCAAACGGCAGTTAGACAGTGGCTGCATCGTTTTATTAGGCCCTGTAGCAGCCTCAGTCACTGGAGAGAGCTTTAACTTAACGGCTGAAGAGGTTGCGACGCAAATTGCGGTTAAGTTGAAAGCTGACAAGATGATTGGCTTTAGCGCGCATAAAGGCATTATGGATGAGCATGGAGACGTCCTTGCTGAATTGATGCCGACTGATGCCCAAAGCATACTCAATAATTTGCCAGCGCAAGCGCCACTCTGTTTAGGGACCAAGGCATTTTTACAAGCCAGTATTGATGCATGTCGTAATGGCGTGAGTCGTTGTCATTTTGTCAGTTATTTAGATGATGGTGCGCTGCTACAAGAGCTGTTTTCTCGGGACGGTATCGGAACGCAAATTGTGACAGAAAGTGCAGAGCGCTTGCGTCGTGCTTCTATCAGGGATATCGGTGGCATTTTAGATCTTATCCGACCGCTGGAGGAAAAAGGGATTTTAGTGCGCCGTTCGCGTGAACAGCTCGAAGTTGAGATAGAGCAGTTTATGCTGATTGAGCGCGATAGTTTAGTGATTGGTTGCGCTGCTTTCTACCCTTTTGAAGAGGACAACGCGGGGGAGTTCGCCTGTTTGGTGGTGCATCCAGAATACCGAGATGCTGATCGTGGCAGTCTGTTGCTGCAAAATATTATTAGCCAAGCAAGGGTAAGGGGTTACTCACGGTTGTTTGCGTTAACGACTCGCAGTATTCATTGGTTTTTAGAACATGGCTTTACGATTGTTGAAGTCGATGAGCTACCAGGGAAAAAGAAGCAGCTGTATAACTATCAACGTAAATCTAAGATCCTAGCATTAGATTTATAAGTGTTTGCGCCAAGTTCATCTTGACCTAGTGCGTCTAGTGGCCAAGGATAGAGCGACTGTATTAATGAGAACGTCCTATGACTCAGAGCTTTGATCTTGCGCCACTCAGTTCGACAGGTAACTGGAGCTTTATTGCCTTACTGGTCGGCTTTATTGGATTGGGCATTTACATCTACTATAAGGCACTGCCGCAAACCAGCAAGGTGGTAATAGCAGCGGTACTGCTACCTATGGTAGGTGCGTTTAGTTGGATGCTGTATAGCGTTAATGATGCCAAGCTCATTCTGACGACAGACTCTGTAACGGTTGATGTGCCTTTTTATGGTTTTACCCTACCGATTGAAGATGTTAATAAGCTAGAGATCCGCAAGTTAGCTTGGCAACAAGGAGCTGATCTTAGCTTAAAACCCGATCTTCGCGTTAACGGTGTGGGCATGCCTGGTTTTCAGCTCGGATGGTTTAGATTGTCAGATCAGCAAAAGGCATTTGTGGCGATAACTGAGACCGACACCGTGGTGGTGATCCCCACGTTAAGAGGCTACTCAATACTACTGAGCATAGCGCAGCCTGATGCGCTGTTAAGTGCTATCAAATAAGCCTCGTATAGCTAAACCTATTACGTAAAAAGCGAACCTTAAGGGTTCGCTTTTTTAGTATTTTTAAAGCCTACTTTTTTTGCTTTCGCTTATAGAACATATCGACAGTAAACAGGGCCAGTGCTGCCCAAATAAAGGCAAAGGTAATGCCTTTTTCTATATCAAAGGGCTCGTTAAACAAGTTTACTGCAAGAATAAACATGATGCTGGGTCCGATGTACTGAAAAAATCCGAGCATGGTGAATGGGATCCGCACTGCCGCCGCCGAAAAACACAATAGTGGCACCGTCGTCACTACACCGGCTGCGAGCAATAAAAGATTGAGATGCATGTCATTGTTCAACAGATGCGTCATTGAATCACCCATATTGCTTAATAGATAAATCAGCGCAATTGGCATCAAAATCGCGGTCTCAACCAGTAAGCCCGTTTTTGCATCGACATTGACTTTCTTACGCAGCAATCCATAACAAGCAAAAGAGCCTGCTAAGGCAAGCGATACTAGTGGAATAGATCCAAACGAAATTAGCTGTACCGACACACCAATGGCGGCTAAAGAAACCGCAGCCCACTGCAGTTTGCGCAAACGCTCACCGAGAAAAAGCATGGCTAAAAATACATTAACCAGAGGGTTAATAAAGTAACCTAAACTGGCATCGAGCATATGGTCGTTATTCACCGCCCAAATAAACAGCAGCCAGTTAGCGGCGATTAATAATGAGGTGATACACAGAACGGCTAATTGTTTAGGCTTTTTTAATAGTTGTCTGACACGACTAAAGCCGCCAAACAAGCTCATTAATAACGCTACAAAAACAAATGACCAAAGTACACGGTGCAACAATATCTCAGTTGCAGACACATCAGTTAGCAATTTAAAGTACAGCGGAGCGAAGCCCCATAGGGTGTAGGCGCAAATGGCAAATGTGATGCCTTTACGGTGTTCAATATCTTGCATTAGAATGTGCTAAAAAGAGGGAGTAGGGCGTAATTGTAATCTCGTAGTGGCGCAGACTCAAGTTCGCCGAAGTGTTTATCTACACACTGCCGTGTGACAGTGAGGAAAGAAATGCTGCCACATGAGCGCAGAGTGCGACATATAAGCATTTTTAAAAAAATGGCTATCGTGAGTTTGGTATTGAGTCGGTCATGTTTGTTAGCGTAAAGCGATGAGTGCCGTTTCACTATCGCTTATTATGCGTTCGTCTCGATTAGCCAACCATATAAGTGCCTGTGCCGAAAGCAATATGATCGCCTTTTTCATTATGCAGTTCCATTCTGGAAACTGACACTCGATTGCCTGCGCGAATGACGGTACCAGTCCCGGTAAAAATCTCGCCACGTCCTGGACGTAAATAATCGATTCTAAGATCGATGGTGCTTAAGGTTTGAATACGTTTCTCTAACTCTTCGATACTCCAGTCATCACGGCTGGCGACTAGGCCAGAAAAAGCCGTTAATCCGCCAACAACATCAAGCACGGTTGCCGTAACGCCACCATGCAATATTTTCTGATGGATATTACCAATCAATTCGGGCTTCATTTTGACGACAACTTCAACGCCTTCCACATCATAACGTTTGATATCCATGCCGAGTAAGTTGTGAAACGGCACATGTTGGTCAAACACCTCAGCGACCCTGCGTAATGTTTCTTGTTGAATAATATTACTCATTTTGCTCCCTGCTTGTTTCTTTTAGGATCAATCGCTTAGTGTTAGAGCATTTAATCTATCGCTAATGGAGCCTGTGTTGCAAGTTTAAATTTCAATCGATAAACCGTTTGGGGAGAGACAACGGCAGTTCGCTCCATTAGAATGGTCGGCCTTATATTTAACACAGGTTCACTATGGATAAGGTGGCAATCGAACAACCGGTCGATCAGTTATCAGCAAGCCTTCAGTCTGTCTTTGGATATCGCACGTTTAGAGACGGTCAGCGTGAAGTCATTGAACAGATCTGCGCTGGACAAGACTGCTTAGTGATCATGCCTACTGGCGGTGGTAAAAGCCTGTGTTATCAGCTGCCGGCATTGCAACTTTCAGGTTTAACGATAGTGGTGTCACCACTGATATCGTTAATGAAGGATCAAGTCGACAGCCTGACTCAGACTGGCGTGGCCGCTGCTTATCTTAACTCGTCTCAACCTAGGGAAGAGAGCCTAAAGATTTTGCAGCAGATGCGTTATGGCGAGCTAAAATTACTTTATGTTTCACCTGAGCGATTACTGCAAGCAAGCTTTATCGACCGGCTCCATGAGCTAAATATCTCTTTATTCGCCATTGACGAAGCGCATTGTATTTCGCAATGGGGCCATGATTTTAGACCTGAATATGCAGCGCGCTTGGCCGATTACGGCAGCAATTTCCTCAGGTGCCTATCATGGCATTAACCGCCACGGCAGATAATGCCACACGGGTGGATATCTGTGAGCGATTGACGATAAAGCCATTCTCGCTACTGACGAGCTTCGATAGACCTAATATTCGCTATACCGTCGCTGAAAAGCTCAATGCGGCTAATCAGTTGCGGCAGTTTATTGATGCGCAAAATGGTAACAGTGGCATCGTTTATTGTAGCAGTCGTCGCCGAGTGGACGAGGTGGCTGATCGTTTGCGCCTGCAGGGGCATCAGGCTGAAGCGTATCATGCTGGTCGCACTCAAGAAGAGCGAGCTAATGTGCAAGATCGCTTTCTAAAAGATCAACTGGATATTGTCGTGGCAACCGTGGCCTTCGGCATGGGGATCAATAAGTCTAACGTGCGTTACGTGGTGCACTACGATATTCCTAAAAGCGTTGAAGCTTATTACCAAGAAACGGGC
This sequence comes from Shewanella sp. GutDb-MelDb, assembly GCF_002836075.1. Classification (NCBI taxonomy): domain Bacteria; kingdom Pseudomonadati; phylum Pseudomonadota; class Gammaproteobacteria; order Alteromonadales; family Shewanellaceae; genus Shewanella; species Shewanella sp. GutDb-MelDb. The sequence goes on from NZ_PJBM01000229.1 coordinate 29,520, forward strand.
CGAGCAGGTCGAGACGGTCTCGACTCCGAAGCGCTGATGTTATTTGACCCTGCCGACATCGGTAGAGTTAGGCATCTTATTGATCAATCGGAACCTGGGCCGCAGCAACAGGTAGAGTTTCATAAGCTCAACACTATGGCTGCCTTCGCTGAGGCGCAGACATGTCGTCGCCAAGTCTTGCTGCACTATTTTGATGAAAGCGCGTTAGAGCCATGCGGTAACTGTGATATTTGTTTGGACCCACCGAAAAAATACAATGGCATTCAAGATGCCCAAAAAGTGCTGTCGTGCATTTATCGACTCGGGCAACGTTTTGGTGTGAACCACCTGATTGAAGTGCTGAGAGGTTCTAAAGCGGCCACTGTGATGGAGCGGGGGCACAACAAACTTTCGACCTGGGGAATAGGTAAAGAGAAAAGCCATGAACATTGGTTAAGTGTCATTCGTCAGCTTATCCATCTAGGGCTTGCTAACCAAGATATCACTCGTGGCTCTTCGGTTACCCTTAACCCTTCAGCACGAACGGTATTAAAAGGCGAAGTTGAGTTATTACTGGCTGAGCCAAGAATCGTCATTCAAACCACTAAGCGCCGTGGCCATAATCCTAAAGCGCCAATCAATTATGATCGTAAACTCTTTGCCAGGCTTAAGTTATTGAGACGCACCATGGCCGAGGAGCTAGATGTACCGCCATATTTGGTGTTTAACGATGCCACTTTAGCTGAGATGGCCTCTATTTTACCCACCAGTCCCGCTGAGTTACTGGCGGTTAATGGTGTTGGTGAGCGAAAATTAGAACGTTTTGGTGGTGAGTTTTTAGATGAGATTGAAAACTACTTAGCCGAAGGATAATGAGCTTGGTTTAGTTCGTTTTTAGCTTTCTCAGTTGGTTAATATTGGCTCGCTTTATCATTGAATGCAGATCATCAAACTGTTGCATAGATGCTAGGCCAATATTGACTTTGCTCTCTTCTTGCCACACTGAAATGGTACTCGATAGCTGCTTAATCACATTCATCGCACCCTGCTCTGATGTATGCGGCAGCATGATGATGATCTGCTGATCAGATTGCTGTAATAACACATCTTGTTCCCGCAACTTTGTTTGTAGTTGTTCTATAACAATCGGCACATCAGCAGCAATAATATGCTTGGGATTAAAGACTAATAAGGACAAAGGGTAGCCAGCCTGTTTATTGATATTGAGCAGATCTTCAAGAGATTTCTTCTTATCCATCTTGGTGTCAAGATTGACTACGAGGTGTTCAGTTTGTTTTTGTTGCGGTAGTTTTCTTTGGTACCAAGTGATGAATATAACCAAACTGACGATCACTAACGCGATAGGGAAAAAAGAACTGAGCATTATCCCATTGGATGTTGTTGCCGTGATAAGGGAGTGTGTTGGCGGGGTTATCTGCTCTTTACGGCTTAAATCTGCCTTTAGCTGAGATAACCAAATATTCTTAATCGATAGCGTTTCATTTTCGAGAGCCTCTAATTGTTTAAGCTGATATTGATACGCGAGTGAGAACTTTCCCTGCTCTGCAAAGTAAGTCGCCAAAGTGGCATAGCAATTCTTTAAATCTGAGTAACGAGCATTGTCCTTCGCCAATGATATTGCTTGTTCCATTAGTGTCAAACCCGCAGCTTCATTATCCCGCTTTAGATTAACTTGGGCATTTAGCCATAAAACACTAATGGTGTTAATAGCATCAGCTTCCTTACGAAATGTACTTAAACTGAGGTTTAATAATTGTTCTGCGCTACTGTATTTCCCGCTGTCAAAATCAATAAGTGCAATTGTTTTGTAAGCAATCGCAAGCTCCAACGGTGTGCTTAACTCGGCGAGCTTGACTCTTGCTATCTGAGTATACTTATTACGCAGGTTTGGTTGTTGATTTTGCTGGGCGAATCTTGCCATATCGAGCGCAATAAAAAGTAAAACTTTTCCTTGTGTTGTCTCTTCATTCAAGGCTTTTTTCAAGTTTTTCTCTGCCTCTTTTTGTTCGCCTATCTCCGCTAACTGTTTGGCCATTGATGTGTATAGGTAGCCTTTAGGCGGCCAAGTCCATTTTTGTTTTTGTTGAGTAATGTCTGGATAGATATCGAGGGCTAATCGTAGATCTTCAATGGCCGCGTTGTTGTGATTAACATTGGCATTAAGCAGGCTTCTTAGCCAGAGGCCACCTATCAACGCTTGAGGCTGTTTTAGCTGACGTGACAATGAAATAGAGGAGTATAACAGCGGTAATGCTTGTTGATAGTCACCGAAGTTTGCATAAGCTTGCGCCATACAGTTTAAAAAGTAGGGCCGAGCTTGTTCAAGTCCTAATTGTTTTGCCCTAGCTTCGCTTAAACGTGCGAGATTGACTGCTGCCGCATTTTCGCCAAGTTGAATATAGGATTCACATTTAAGCGCACTTAAGCGCATTAATATAGAGTCTGATCTTACTACCCCCTCAAAGTGACTTTCGAGCGTATTAATCTCTGACAATGCTTGACTTGGATATTGAAATACAAGGGTATTTAATTGATCAAGTTGTTCTAACGTGCCCGCATATACTGGCGAAACCCAGCATGCCAGACAAAGAACGATGATCCTAAAATCCATTTTTAGCTCCAGTGGTAACTCTTCAATCCGCTTTCCATTAGCAGAACGGAGCTATTATAACCATTTTATCTAAAAATATGCATAAAAAAGCTGAACAGTTGAGAATATTGCGACATCACTCTATTTTCGGTGCTGCTTAGCAATAATATCTCGAGATAGTGTTTGTTGTTGACTTTAAGTGTCGCTATTGTCATTTGCGTAAGCAATGTTAGGCTTGTTAAATGCTGAAGTTGAGCAATTTAGACTTGACACAGATGGCTGGTCGCGTTAAAAATTAACTCTGTCAGCAACTCATGCTGGAATATTTATTTAATAAAGATGAATAATCATTGATGAAACACACAAGCACACTATTCCGACTCCTCATTCTCATTCTCGCAGTCACTGCGCGGCGGATATAGTGCTACACGCTTGAGAAAGCCAGCATTTATAAACCCCGCGCATAATACGCGGGGTTTTTTGTATTTAAATTGCCTGAAAGCATAACTGAACGTTTGAAGTTCAATGGAGATAATAGATGTCTAACCGCGTGATTATATTTGACACGACACTACGTGATGGCGAGCAAGCATTAGCTGCTAGTTTAACGGTTAAAGAAAAGCTTCAAATTGCGTTGGCCTTAGAACGTCTTGGCGTTGATATCATGGAAGTTGGTTTTCCGGTGTCATCACCGGGTGATTTTAAGTCGGTGCAGACGATTGCTAGAACGGTAAAGAATAGCCGTGTTTGTGCACTAGCAAGGGCATTAGAAAAAGATATCGATGCAGCCGCACAAGCCTTATCGGTTGCTGATCAGTTCCGTATCCATACCTTTATATCAACCTCAACCATTCACGTTGAAAGTAAGCTTAAGCGTTCTTTTGATCAAGTATTGGAAATGGCAGTGGCTGCTGTTAAGTATGCGCGCCGCTTTACCGATGATGTTGAATTCTCATGTGAAGATGCTGGTCGAACCCCTATTGATAACCTTTGCAGAATGGTTGAAGAGGCCATTAAGGCTGGTGCTCGCACCATAAACATTCCTGATACTGTCGGTTACACCGTACCGAGTGAATTCGGTGGCATTATTCAAACCTTGTTTAACCGAGTACCTAATATCGACCAAGCCGTTATCTCGGTTCATTGTCATGACGACCTTGGTTTGTCGGTGGCTAACTCTATAACTGCAGTGCAGCACGGTGCCCGCCAAATTGAGTGTACCGTCAACGGTATTGGTGAGCGTGCCGGTAACTGTTCGTTAGAAGAGATCGCGATGATTTTGTCGACCCGTAAAGGCACCTTGGGTCTAGAGACAGGCATTAATGCCAAAGAGATCCATCGTACTTCGAGTTTGGTGAGCCAGCTTTGTAATATGCCAGTGCAGGCAAACAAAGCCATTGTGGGCGCTAACGCCTTCACACACTCTTCCGGTATTCATCAAGATGGTATGTTAAAAGCGAAAAATACCTACGAGATTATGACACCAGAAAGTATCGGCTTAAACCGTAGCAATCTGAACATGACGTCACGCTCTGGAAGACATGTTATTAAGCATCGTATGAGTGAACTCGGTTATAGCGAGCAAGATTACGACATGGACGTGCTATATAACGATTTCTTAGTGTTGGCGGACAAGAAAGGCCAGGTATTTGATTACGATCTTGAAGCGCTCGCCTTTATGGAAGCACAAGCGGAAGATGATGATCATTTTAAGCTGCAGCAGTTAGTGGTGCATTCAGATTCTACCGAAGGCAGCGCTACAGCCACCGTTAAAATTGAAGTCAATGGTCAAACGATTACCGAAGCGGCTATTGGTAATGGCCCTGTCGATGCAGCTTATAAAGCGGTTGCTCGTGCAAGTGGCTGTGAGATAGACATCACTAGCTACCAGCTTGGCGCGAAAGGCGAAGGGCAGAATGCACTGGGTCAGGTCGATATTACCGCCAGTTATCGTCAGCAGAACTTCCACGGTGTCGGACTTGCCACAGACGTTGTTGAAGCCTCGGCTAAAGCATTAGTTCATGTAATGAACCTTACTTGGCGAGCCGATAAAGTCGCTGATTGTAAGCAGAAGATTAAACAGAATAAGCAAGAACTCGGCTGTGTTTAGGCTTTAAACATAGCAATAGTTTGATGTACCCGATTTGAATATAAGAAAAATTTAAAGGAGATAGTTGTCGTATGAGTTATCAAATAGCAGTGTTAGCTGGAGATGGGATTGGTCCTGAAGTCATGGCAGAAGCCCGTAAAGTACTTACGGCTATTGAGGAACGCTTTGCTCTTTCTATTGAATATACTGACTACGATGTTGGCGGCGCCGCGATTGATAATCAAGGTTGCCCGTTACCGGAGGCGACTCTTAAAGGCTGTGAAGCCGCTGACGCTATTCTTTTTGGTTCAGTAGGCGGTCCTAAGTGGGAACACTTAGCGCCAAATGATCAACCAGAGCGTGGAGCATTATTGCCGCTGCGTGGTCACTTTGAGCTGTTCTGTAATATGCGTCCGGCTAAATTACATGCTGGGCTTGAGCATATGTCACCGCTGCGCAGTGATATTTCATCACGTGGATTTGATATACTTTGCGTGCGAGAACTCACCAGTGGTATCTATTTTGGTAAGCCTAAAGGCCGTCAGGGCGAAGGTGAAAACGAAGAAGCGTTTGATACCATGCGTTATAGCCGTAAAGAGATCACCCGTATTGCTAAAATTGCTTTTGAGACCGCTCAAGGTCGTCGTAAAAAAGTCACCTCCGTTGATAAAGCGAATGTGCTGGCATGTTCAGTGTTATGGCGTGAAGTTGTTGAAACGGTAGCGAAAGATTATCCAGATGTTGAGCTTGAACATATCTATATTGATAATGCGACCATGCAACTATTACGTCGCCCCAATGAGTTTGATGTGATGCTCTGTTCTAACTTATTTGGCGATATCATCTCTGACGAGATAGCCATGCTAACCGGATCTATGGGCTTACTATCGTCTATCAGTATGAACAGTTCAGGTTTTGGTTTGTATGAGCCCGCTGGCGGCAGTGCGCCAGATATTGCGGGTCAAGGTATTGCCAATCCAGTGGCGCAGATTTTGTCTGCAGCTTTGTTATTGCGCCATAGCTTAAAGCAAGAAGCAGCCGCAACGGCGATAGAGTTAGCGGTAGGTAAAGCATTAGGTGACGGTTATTTAACCGGTGAATTACTGCCAGCTGAGGAGCGTCACAATGCAAAATCAACCCGCCAAATGGGCGATTATATTGCTCAGCTTGTAAGAGAAGGTGTTTAACAATGGCTAAGACGTTATATGAAAAGGTATGGGATGACCATATTGTGGTGGCGACAAAAGGTGAAGCACCGATTATCTATGTCGATAGACATCTCGTCCATGAAGTGACCTCGCCTCAAGCATTTAGTGGTTTGCAAGTGGCGGGTCGCAAAATGCGTGCCCCAGAAAAAACTTTTGCCACCATGGACCATAACACCTCAACGACCAGTGCTAGCTTGGATGCCTTAAGTATTATGGCGCGCACTCAAGTGCAAACCTTGGAGCGCAACTGTAAAGAGTTTGGTGTGCGTCTTTATGATATTCATCATAAGAACCAAGGTATTGTGCATGTAATGGGCCCTGAACTGGGTATTACCTTACCGGGCACTGTGATTGTATGTGGCGATTCACATACTGCAACTCACGGCGCTTTTGGGGCGTTAGCATTTGGTATCGGTACCTCGGAAGTTGAACATGTGATGGCAACGCAGACGTTACGTCAGCTAAAAGCCAAGACCATGAAGATTGAAGTGCGTGGCCACGTTGCTGATGGCATTACCGCAAAAGATATCGTATTGGCAGTTATTGGTAAGATTGGCATGGACGGCGGTACGGGCTACGTGGTTGAGTTTTGTGGCGAAGCCATTGAAGCGCTTAGCATGGAAGGCCGCATGACCGTGTGTAACATGGCCATCGAGATGGGCGCCAAAGCGGGCATGATAGCCCCTGACGCAACCACCGCTGCGTACATTAAGGGTCGTGAATTCGCACCAAAAGGCGACAATTGGGAGCAAGCCGTTGCGGCTTGGGCGCAATTGAAAACAGACGATGATGCAGTATTTGATGCGACGGTGACGCTTGAAGCGGGCGATATTGCTCCACAGTTAACTTGGGGAACCAACCCTGGACAAGTGGTGGCGATTGACCAATTGGTGCCTAATCCAATTGATGCCATCAATTCAACGGTTCGTTCAAGTATCGAGAAAGCCCTTAAATATGTTGATTTGAGCGCAGGCACCTTAATGACAGATGTAGACATTAATAAGGTGTTTATCGGTTCATGTACTAACTCTCGTATTGAGGACCTTCGCGCTGCTGCGGTACATGCTAAAGGGCGTCAAGTTGCCCAAGGCGTGACTGCGATAGTGGTGCCAGGTTCTGGCCTTGTGAAAGAGCAAGCAGAAGCGGAAGGCTTAGATAAGATATTTTTGGATGCTGGCTTTGAGTGGCGTCTACCGGGGTGCTCTATGTGCTTAGCGATGAATGACGATAAGTTAGAAGCGGGCGATCGCTGCGCATCGACGAGTAACCGTAACTTTGAAGGTCGACAAGGGCGAGGTAGCCGCACTCACTTGGTGAGTCCCGCTATGGCCGCTGCTGCAGCTATTGCAGGTCATTTTGTTGATATCCGTAAACCTTACTAGAGAGTTAAGTTATGCAACCATTTATTGCACACACAGGGCTTGCGGTTATCATTGATAGCGCAAACATTGATACCGACCAGATTATTCCGAAGCAGTTTTTGTCTAAGGTGACCCGCGATGGTTTTGGCATTCACCTGTTCCATGACTGGCGTTATCTTGATGATGCCGGCAATGAGCCTAATCCTGATTTTAGTTTAAATAAACCCCGTTATAAAGGGGCCTCTGTCTTAGTCTCGCAAGAGAACTTTGGCTGTGGTTCTAGTCGAGAACACGCCCCATGGGCACTGGCTGACTTTGGTTTAAAAGCCATTATTGCCCCGAGCTTTGCCGATATCTTTTATGGCAACTCAATCAACAATGGTTTATTGCCCGTTCAGTTAACAGAAACAGAAGTTGCTCAATTGATCACAGAGATTGAAGCGCAACCAGGCGCCGAGGTCCATGTTGATCTGCAAGCATTAACTGTGACGTCGCCGTCTGGCGCGGTGTTTAGCTTCCAAATAGCGGAGTCTGCCAGACACAACTTGCTAAATGGTCTCGATGCGATTGGATTGACGTTAGCTCAATCTGATGCGATTGCAACGTACGAAGCAAATTTACCGGCATGGAGAGTTTAACTAAAGCCTGAAGATGTGATTATTAAGCGTACATCTGTACCAGCGTATCGTTTTAAGAAAGCCATTTAGGTTTAAACCTAAATGGCTTTTGTTTTAAATGTTACCACCAACCAGTTAACGCATTGTAATTATGGGTTTATTTAGTTTTGGCTTAAGGCTTTTTGCATCCATTGCTTTTTAGGTAGTGATTTATGCTACTAGAGTTTGTTTTTTTGAGTGTACGTTTGTTTTTCTTTGTGTTGTTAGTATTCATTTGTAATTATTGCCTTTTTATGTGATTTTATTTTTTGACTTGTCTGCTTTAGCGACGTTTTCTGCGCGTTTGTATCCTGTTTTAAATTTTAAACTGTGATCTGTAATGGGTTATCACTGCACTTAACGCTTTTTGGTGGTGTTTTATGCTGTTTTTATTAAAACGCTTGTAAAGATATTCTGTGCTTGTAAAATCCGCTCCACTTTAAAGTGGAGTGATTACTCTACTTGTTGTAATTACATAATTAGAGAATAAAAATGAATAAGCGTTTATTAACACTTGCCGTTAGCACGGTACTTTTGGGGAATGTGACACAGGTTCAAGCTGCTGGATTCCAGCTAGCTGAATACTCAGCTACGGGCCTTGGGCGTGCGTTTGCTGGTGAAGCGGCAATGGCTGATAACGCAGCTGCACAGTTTCGTAATCCGGCGATGTTGACTTATTTAACGGGTACTCAAATGACGGCGGGCGCCATTTTGGTTATGCCGAATATCGATATCAACGGCGAAGTGACCTATACCGATGGCACTAACCCTACTTCTGCAAAAGATATCGCTGACGATGCTGTTATTCCAAACTTCTATGTATCTCATCAGATAAACCAACAGTGGTTTGTTGGTCTTGCGCTAGGCAGCAACTTTGGTATGGCGACTGAGCTTGATGATGATTTTCGCGGTACTCAATTTGGTAATGAAGCATCAGTAACCACAATCGAAATTAACCCGAATGTGGCTTACCGCATTAATGATCAATTTAGTATTGGTGCTGGTGTGCGCTTTGTTATTGGCGAAGGCAGCATTGGTGCGAAAAGTTCAGTTGACACCGTTCTTCCTACTCCTATGGGCAATTTGCCAGTACCGAAGGGAACAACGCTCAAATACATGGAAGGTGATGATACTGCTTGGGGCTGGCAGCTTGGTGGTGCTTGGCAGATCAATGCCGATAACCGTATCGGACTGAACTATCGATCTGCTGTGGATCAAAACCTTGAAGGAGAAGCTGGCGGTTTAGCCTTTAATCCTATGGATCCTAACATGAAAATGGCGGGCTCTATGGAGCTGTCATTGCCAGCAACTGCTGAAATTGCTTCATTCCATCAATTCAGTGAGAAGCTAGCGATCCATGCCAGCATCAACTGGACTGATTGGAGTTCATTCGACAAGCTTGAAGCCATTATTCCATCGCTATCTGAGCCGACTCAACTAGTGAAGCAAGAAAACTGGGAAGACAACTACCGTTTTGCACTGGGTACCACTTATCAGTTAAACGACACTCTTAGCATGAGAGCGGGTGTTGCATATGACAAGTCAGCAGTATCTGATGCAAACCGTACTCTAACCATTCCAGAAATGGATCGTCTCTGGTTGAGTGCGGGTATGGGTTACCGCATTAGTGAAAACTTTGATATGGACTTTGGCCTGACTTACATCTTTGCTGATGAATCTCCAGTGGTTGAACCTCGTCCTGGTATCCCATCAGATGATTCTTCTGCACACTTTGGTGGTACTTTTAGTGGAACGACCAGCGGCAATATTTTGTTAGTCGGTATTCAAACAAGTTACCGCTTCTAAGCTCATAATATTGTAAGTAGCATGGCACTTACAACACGCGAGTGTTGTTCTGTAACGTTATAAGCCTCGCAATTGCGAGGCTTTTTACTTTCTATTGGGGTTGGATTATTAGATGAGTTTCATGGTAAAAAAGACTAATAGTTATCTTTGTGCTTGGTCTAAAGGTTCATGCTAAGGGCCATTGGTCTCTCTGGTACAGAAATGCTGACGTAGACCTCATCAAAAAATGAACTGGGTGCGGCAATGGCAGATTATTTGTAGTACTTACCGATGCTAAAGTGACTCCGGCTCAAGTGGTTGGCTCTGCTAATGATGTCAGCACGGTTATGAAGGTCACCAGGAGCTATAAGGGTGAAACGTCGGCGGATAATAGTCATATTGTGCAACCGGAAATCGGCCTGCTACAAGATACACGTCAATAAGGAAGTTTTTTGTGTCAAAGAAATATGTCATAGCGCTTGATCAAGGCACTACCAGTTCTAGAACCATCGTTTTTGATCATAACGCGAATATGGTGGCGAGCTCTCAGCGAGAGTTTGGGCAAATTTATCCCAAGCCGGGTTGGGTTGAGCATGATGCGATGGAGATATGGGCATCTCAAAGCTCAACGCTAATAGAAGCATTGGCAAGAGCCGATATTCATAGTGAGGACGTCGCAGCGATTGGCATCACTAATCAGCGTGAGACCACGGTTATTTGGGACAAAATAACGGGTAAACCAGTCTATAACGCTATTGTATGGCAATGCCGAAGAAGCAAAGCGATATGCGATGAATTGAAAGCACAGGGGCTTGAAGATTACGTTAGAGATACCACGGGCTTGCTGTTAGATCCTTATTTTTCAGGTACTAAAATAAAATGGATCCTAGACAATGTTGATGGCGTAAGAGCGCGGGCTGAAAGAGGCGAGCTTTTATTTGGCACCATAGATACTTGGTTAGTCTGGAAGCTTACCGAAGGTAAAGTGCATGTCACTGATCCAACCAATGCCTCGCGTACGTTATTGTTCAATATTCATCGCCAAGAGTGGGATGAAAAGCTGCTTAATGCACTTAATATCCCACGATCCATTCTTCCTGAAGTCAAACCGTCGTCAGCGATCTATGGTCACACCCGTATTGTGGGCGAGGGCGGCAGCATTGCGATTGCAGGGATCGCTGGCGACCAGCAATCAGCGTTGTTTGGTCAACTATGCATTGATGAAGGCATGGCAAAAAATACCTATGGTACTGGCTGCTTTTTATTAATGAACACGGGCACAGAAGCGGTGAAGTCAAAGCATGGTTTACTAACAACCATTGCGGTCGGGGCTAAAGGCGAAGTCAATTATGCGCTCGAAGGGTCGGTATTTATGGGGGGCGCGACCATTCAATGGCTGCGTGATGAGTTAGGTCTTATTCGAGATGCACAAGATACGGAGTACTTTGCTTCAAAAGTAGATGACACCAATGGCGTATATCTGGTGCCGGCATTTGTTGGATTAGGTGCACCGTATTGGGATCCTGACGCTCGAGGTGCATTAGTTGGGCTGACACGTGGTGCAAATCGTAATCATATTATTCGTGCAGCACTTGAAGCCATTGCCTACCAAAGTCGAGATCTGCTTGATGCGATGAGTAAAGACAGTGGTGTGCAGCTTAAGCAGATAAAAGTGGACGGGGGGGCGGTTGCCAACGACTTTTTAATGCAGTTTCAAGCCGATATCACTAATGTAGAAGTGTTGCGTCCAGAGTTAACTGAAACCACGGCGATGGGGGCTGCATTCTTAGCGGGATTAGCGGTCGGTTTTTGGAGTTCTACAGCAGAGCTTAAGCATAAATCGGGCATAGAGCGACGTTTTAAACCGCAGCTGAATGATGCTGCTAGAGCCACTCTGTATGATGGCTGGAAAGAAGCGGTGGCTAGAACACGTTAGATATTGATGTCGATATGAGGAAAGGGCGAGTCATCTTCTTTATCAGCTGGAGAGTGTCGTTCTTCGTCATCACGCCTATCTTCGACATAGTTTTTACGTCTTTCTAACGTTGGTTCTAGCTGATAAAGACCGGGTGGGTTTTTACGTCTTTCCTCTCGAGACTGACGTCTTTCTATATTTGGCGGTAGTTGTGATTGTGGTTGTTCATGACTATCCGCTGCAATCGCGGCACTATTATCTACTGGCTTTACACCATTTTTCTGTTTAATCTCACGCAGTGGTGGTCGTGCAAGCATGGCGTAAACACTGTCTAAACTGATCATACTGCTCCCTCTTTGTAAGTTATTGATACCTTATATATCGACCGCTACTGATTAAAATTTAGCCTGTTGGTGATGTTTTTCGAAATGAGTGATGGTTTAAGTCAAAGACTCCACCTTATTGGGGCTTTAATCGTATTGACCATCGTTGATATCTGCTCGAATCCCTGACGGTGACAACCAGATTCTGTGTTTGACTGTAAGATATTTATGATTAAGGCATGGTAATGGGTTAAATATTGTTAACCCTATTTTATCTGCAGCTCTCTGAAAGTGGCTTTTACTTCGGTAAATAGACTAATTAAGGCTTCGTTAATAAATGGCTGTAGGGAAAAAACATCCTTAAAGTACGACCTCAGATCCACTCTATTACTCTCTACTGTCTGTTTTTCCTACTGATTAGAAATTTTGAATAACCTAGCTCCCACAAAATCCCCTATTTGTGCACTCGATTACAACTAGATGAAAACTGGCTGCTAACCCGCTTGGTTACTGGATTTTAAATAGAGCAGAATCCTTGACAATTCTTGCATTCTGTCCCTAAACTTAGCTGTTGTGGGGAAATGTGGAAATTTGTGGATTTTAATAATTTAACAAGGATGACTTAAGGTGTTTTCTGGGGCGAGTGCTATCAGCTTAGATGCTAAAGGACGGGTCGCGATACCAAAACGGTACCGTGAGTCTTTGCATGCCCATCATAACAGCCAATTAGTGATTACTGTCGATATTCAATCACCTTGTTTACTGGTCTATCCAATACAAGAGTGGGAGCAAGTTGCCGCTAAATTATCCCAATTATCAGATACACAACCTGCCGAGCGCGCGATCAAACGCATGCTACTTGGTTATGCCCATGAATGTGAGCTTGATGGCAATGGCCGAATTTTACTGCCGACCCCCTTACGTCAATACGCCAATTTAGAAAAGCGGGCGATGTTAGTCGGTCAGCTTAATAAGTTTGAGCTGTGGGACGAAGCTGCTTGGCAGCAACAGATTGAAGAGAGTCGCATTGCGATTCTTAATGAAGATTTAGCAGCTAACTCACGTTTAGCTGACTTTTCGCTCTAACGAGTGATATTAACCAATAGAAGATGAACATGACGCAATCATTTGAACACCTATCCGTCTTGCTGACAGAAACCGTCGCAGGCCTAAATATACGGGAAGATGGCATCTACATTGATGGTACCTTCGGCCGCGGTGGACATTCAAGAAAAGTGCTAGAGCAGTTAGGCCCTAATGGTCGTTTGATCGCTATCGATAGAGATCCACAAGCTATTGTTGCAGCCCAGCAGTTTGAAGACGATAGTCGATTCCAAATTGTGCATGGTGGCTTTGGACAGTTAGCAGAATATGTAGAAGAGTTAGGCCTAAAAGGCAAAATCGATGGTGTATTACTTGATTTTGGTGTGTCTTCGCCTCAATTAGATGACGCTGAGCGTGGTTTTAGTTTCTTGCGCGATGGTCCCCTTGATATGCGCATGGATAACTCACAAGGCCAAACGGCAGCTCAATGGATTGCCCGCGCTGAAATTGAAGATATGGCATGGGTATTTAAGACCTATGGCGAAGAGAAAAATTCTCGACATATTGCGCGTTGTATTGCGGCCGATCGAGAGAAAGAACCCTTTTTACGCACCAAAGCGTTAGCTGACCTTATCGCACGTATTTCTAAAAATAAAGAGCGTAATAAGCATCCTGCAACACGTGTGTTTCAGGCGATTCGAATTTATATCAATAGTGAGCTTGAACAAATTGATCAAGCGCTTGAAGGGGCATTAAAAGTACTTGCACCTGAAGGTCGCCTATCAGTGATTAGCTTCCACTCATTAGAAGATCGCATGGTTAAGCGTTTTATTCGCCGTCACAGTCAAGGGGCAAGTGTGCCACATGGGCTACCTATCACCGAAGCAGAAATTAATAAAACTCGTAAGTTAAAAGGCATAGGCAAAGCCATTAAACCGTCAGTGGAAGAGGTTGAACGTAACGCGAGATCGCGCAGTTCAGTATTGCGTATTGGCGAGCGCTTACCCTACGATATTGACGAACAGTAAAGACTACGGTGAGTAAATCGCAGCTTAATCTGCCCCGTATTGTACTGCTCGATTTGTGGCACCACAAATGGGTCATGGTGGTCGCACTATTGGTGATGCTTAATGCTATTGCTGTGGTGTATACCAGTTACGAAGGTCGGCAATACATTAGTCAGTGGGAGCTGTTGTTACAAGAGCGAGACCGATTAGATATTGAATGGCGAAACCTGCTACTTGAAGAGCAGTCTCGCTCAGAACATAGCAGGGTAACTCGGATGGCGACCAAAGAGCTCAATATGAGGCGGCCATTACCTAAAGAAGAGGTAGTAGTAAGAGTGCGATGAATAAACAAGCAAAGCGCAAACAGAAACCAAAGTTAATTCAATGGCGTTTATACGTTGTTGTGGCGTTTGTTTGCTTGTTATTTAGCAGTCTTATTGGGCGAGCGGCTTATATTCAGATCATTGAGCCGGAAAAGCTGCGTCATGAAAGTGATATGCGTACGTTAAGAACAACGAGCCGCGAAGTACAGCGTGGCTTGATCACCGATCGTAATGGTGAAATGTTAGCGGTCAGCGTACCCGTTAAGGCGGTTTATGCCGATCCTAAAGTGGTGCATGATGAAAATGGCTTCGTTGATATGCGCCGCTGGCAGGCATTAGCTGACGTGCTGCACGAGCCAAAAGATAAGATCCTCAAACGTGTACAAGCTAATCCGCGTAAACGCTTTACCTATTTGAAACGCCAAGTCACCCCCGCGGTTGCTGACTATATCAAAAAACTCAAACTGCCCGGAATCTATCTTAAGCCCGAATCGCGTCGCTATTATCCAACTAGCGAAATATCGGCACAGTTAGTGGGTATTACCAATATTGATGATCTTGGTATCGAAGGTATTGAAAATACTTACAATGATTGGTTAACGGGGACGCCGAGTAAACAGAAAGTGCGTAAATCTCGCGATGGCCACGTGGTTGAGCGTTTGGATATGGTGCAAGAGGGTGAAAGCCCGAATGATCTTGTATTAAGTATCGATCAGCGAATTCAACAATTAGCATATCGAGAGATAAAAAAAGCCACTGAAGTTAATCAAGCCACCTCAGCATCGATTGTGGTGCTGGATGTGAATACTGGCGAAGTGCTAGCGATGGCCAACACGCCATCTTATAACCCCAATTCTCGAGAGAACTTACAGAGCTATCGGATGCGCAACCGCGCCTTAACGGATGCCTATGAACCTGGTTCAACCATTAAACCTTTTGTAGTGGCTGCAGCACTTGATGCAGGCTATATCAAACAGGACGACATTATAAAAACCAGTCCAGGTCGTATACGCATCGGTGGCAAGATAGTGCGTGATGGGCGTAATTATGGTGATCTTTCTCTTAGCGGCATCCTTGTTCACTCCAGTAATGTTGGTATGAGCAAAATAGCCTTATCAATGCCAGTACAAGAGTTATTAGGTTCTCTGCAAACAATGGGCTTGGGTAACTACTCGGGGATTAACCTCGAAGGCGAAAGCGCGGGTCTTATCCATGACCGTAGGCGTTGGTCAGAGTTTGGGCGGGCGACGTTATCATTTGGCTATGGCTTAATGGCGACCCCTTTACAGCTCGCCAGAATGTACGCGACTCTCGGCAGTAAAGGTGTGCTTTATCCTGTTTCAATCTTAAAACTCAAGCAAAAACCTGAAGGTACTCAAGTGATATCCGCTGAAGTCGCGCAGAGCGTGATGGAGATGCTCGTAGGCGTAACGGAGAAAGGCGGCACGGCACGTAAAGCGCATATTGAAGGTTATCCCGTTGCAGGTAAAACGGGGACTGCCCGTAAAGCCGTTGCCGGAGGCTATGGTGAGGATTATGTGGCTATTTTTGCTGGAGTAGCTCCAGTACATAATCCAAGACTTGCCATTGCAGTTATCGTTAATGAGCCTAAAGGCGACCGCTATTATGGCGGTGATATCGCAGCTCCTGTCTTTGCATCCGTAATGTCTGCTGCGCTGCAGATGTTAAATGTAGAACCAATTTCTAGCCGCGAGAAAGTTCGTTTGGCAGCTTTATCTAGGAATGCAGAATAATGTTAATTCGAGATCTCCTTGCTCCTTGGTTTCACTATTCCGGAAGAGACGTATTTAATGATTTAACGCTTGATAGCCGTGCGCTAAAAGTGGGAGATCTATTTGTTGCAGTACCTGGTTATCAGGTCGATGGACGACAGTATATTAAGGCCGCTTTTGCCAAGGGCGCAGCGGCAGTGTTGGTGCATACCGATTCTCCCGAAGAACATGGCAATATTACCTCCGAGATGGGGCTGGAAATTGCTTTTTTCCAGCTTAATCGACAAGTGTCGGCGCTCGCAGCGCAGGCTTACCCAATGTCGAGTCAACGCCCACGAATTATCGGTGTGACGGGGACAAATGGTAAAACATCAGTCACCCAGTTAATTGCTCAGTTACAGCAACTTCAACATAAGCAAGCTGCGGTAATGGGGACGTTAGGCAATGGCTTGTGGGGCAAGCTAGTCGACAGTGGCAATACCACAGCGGATGCCATTACTCTTATTAAGCAGTTACAAGATTTTGAAATTAGCCATGCCGATACGTGTGCGATGGAGGTGTCGAGTCACGGCTTAGTGCAGGGCCGCGTCGAAGCGGTACCGTTTGATGTTGCAGTATTTACCAATTTGAGTCGTGATCATCTTGATTATCATCACACGATGGAGGCTTATGGAGCGGCCAAGCAGCGACTTTTTCATTTTAGCTCTTTACGCGCAGGGCTGATTAATTGTGATGACGCAACTGGCGCGTCATGGTTAGCACAAACATCTTCCGCTAAAACACCAGCGTCTAAAACATTAGCTTTCAGCATCAAAGGTGATACCAAAGCGGATATCTACGCCAAGCATTGTCAATATCATGATGGCGGTGTGTCATGCATCCTCGTTTGGCCTGAAGGTGAAGCTACGTTGGTGTCGCCATTACTGGGCGACTTTAACTTGTCTAATTTAGTGGCTGCATTAGGCGCGCTATATCTTGTTGGTGAAGATATGGCTGCCCTTGTTAAGTCCGCCGCCATGCTGACCCCCGTTGCAGGACGAATGGAGCGTTTTACGACGACCAATAAGGTTACCTTAGTGGTTGATTATGCACATACGCCCGACGCCATTGAGCACGCTTTACAGGCATTAAGAGTGCATTGTAAAGGGCAGCTATGGTGTCTGTTTGGTTGTGGCGGTGATCGTGATGCTGGTAAGCGTCCGATGATGGCTCGCAGTGCTGAACAGTTTGCCGACCACGTGATGGTGACCAGTGACAATGCTCGCAGTGAAAACCCAGAAGAAATTATCGCGAATGTATTTTCCGGATTTACTGAACCGCAAAAAGCGCAATCACAAGTCAATCGAAAAACAGCGATCAGAGAGGTTGTGGCGATGGCTAAAGCGGGTGACATGGTGTTAATCGCTGGTAAAGGACATGAAACCTATCAAGAAGTTAATGGTGAAAAATTGAATTACGACGAACGAGCTTTTACGCAAGCGATAGCGGAAGGTAATGCATGATAACGCTATCACTGACTGAAATAGCCCAGCACCTCGGCGGTAAACTGCACGGTGAAGACCTGTCGGTTGAACAGGTGTCGAGCGACAGTCGTGTTGTATGTGACAAAACCCTTTTTGTTGCACTGAAAGGTGATAATTTTGATGGGCATAATTTTGTTGCATCAGCAGTAGAACTGGGTGCAAAAGCGGTATTGGTTGAACGTTTATTGCCGATTGCGGTGTCGCAAATTATTGTGGAAAACAGTCAGCGGGCAATGGGCGAGATTGGCGCGTATGTTCGTCAACGGTTAGCGCCTATTTGTGTTGCGTTGACCGGTTCAAACGGCAAGACCAGCGTAAAAGAGATGGTCGCGACTATTCTGTCTCAGCAGCATCAAGTGCTTTATACCGCGGGTAACTTTAATAATGAGATTGGCGTGCCGCTGACGCTATTACGCTTGCAGGTTGGAGACCAATTTGGTGTGTTTGAGTTAGGTGCCAACCATGCTGGTGAAATCGATTATACCTCGAGCTTAGTCAAGCCCAATGTTGCGATGGTTAATAACGTGGCTTCGGCACATCTTGAGGGGTTTGGTTCTTTGGCTGGCGTTGCTAAGGCCAAAGCAGAAATATTCAATCATGTTGCCGCGGATGGCACGGCGATTATCAACGCTGATGATGCGTTTGCGACGGTGATGTTAGAAGCATCTAAGCATTTAGCGCAACTGACGTTTGCGATTGATGCCGACGCCAAGGTTAAAGCAACAGCATTACAAGCTGATAAAGGGGGTCGATACCACTTCAATATCTCCTATGCAGATCAACATAAGTCAGTGGCTTTGCCGCTGGCAGGACGTCATCAAGTGCTTAATGCTTTAGCGGCCACAAGTATCTGTTTGGCGTTGGGACTGACATTAAATAATATCTGCCAAGGGTTAAGCTTACTTAAACCGGTAAAAGGTAGAATGTTGCCAACCAGCTTAGGCCGCGTAACTGTTATTGATGATAGTTATAATGCTAACCCCGCTTCGGTCGGTGCTGCGATTGACTGGCTGCAAAAAATTCAAGGGGATCGGTGTTTAGTGCTGGGCGATTTAGGGGAATTAGGCGACAATGCCGCCCTTTTGCACCGTGATCTAGGTAAAGAAGCTAAAACAAAAGGTGTTGATGCACTGTTTTGTGTTGGCGAGCTAAGTGAAGGTGCAAGTGTTGCTTTTGGTGCTACACACTATAAAGATATCAAGGAATTGGTCGCAAAATTAATAACTTATATTAATGAACGTCCTGGAGATATCAGCATATTAGTCAAAGGTTCTCGCAGTGCGAGAATGGAACGTGTAGTTGAAGCTTTAACAATGGCCTTTGGTCGCGGGGAGTTTGTTTAATGCTGGTTTACCTGGCGGAGTATTTAACCCAATTTTACAGTGGGTTTAACGTATTTTCTTATGTCACATTTAGAGCCATTCTTGGCTTGATGACGGCATTAATGTTTAGTCTTTGGTGGGGACCAAAGATGATTAAGCGGTTGCAGTTATTGCAAATTGGTCAAGTCGTACGCAGTGATGGTCCAGAGTCGCACTTTAGTAAGAGTGGTACACCGACTATGGGTGGCTTACTTATTCTTGCAGGTGTCTTCATTAGTGTATTGCTTTGGGGTGATTTGGGTAGTCGCTATGTGTGGGTTGTTCTGTTTGTTTTAGCAAGCTTTGGCACCATTGGTTTTATTGATGATTATCGCAAAGTCGTTCGTAAAGACACTAAAGGCTTGATCGCAAGATGGAAGTACCTTCTGCAGTCTCTGGCGGCCATTGTTATTGCGGTTTACCTCTATGCTTCGGCTGATCTAGCGGGTGAAACCCAGTTAGTCGTGCCTTTCTTTAAAGATGTGATGCCTCAACTTGGCGGCTTCTTTATCGTGCTAGTGTATTTCACTATTGTCGGTTCAAGTAATGCGGTGAATCTAACTGACGGACTCGACGGTTTGGCTATTATGCCAACAGTGATGGTTGCCGCTGCATTTGCACTGATTGCTTATCTTTCTGGCCATGTTCAATTCGCTAATTATTTGCATATACCTTATCTGCCCGGGGCGGGTGAATTGGTCATTGTCTGTACCGCTATCGTGGGTGCTGGCTTGGGATTCTTGTGGTTTAACACCTACCCTGCACAAGTGTTTATGGGCGATGTTGGGTCTTTAGCACTTGGGGCGGCATTAGGTGCAATCGCGGTATTAGTCCGTCAAGAGATCCTACTGGTGATCATGGGCGGTGTTTTCGTGATGGAGACGGTGTCGGTCATTTTGCAAGTGGGATCATACAAATTAAGGGGCCAGCGTATTTTCCGCATGGCACCTATACACCACCATTATGAGTTGAAAGGTTGGCCCGAACCACGAGTTATTGTGCGTTTTTGGATCATCTCCTTATTCCTAGTTTTGCTAGGACTTGCAACATTGAAGCTTAGATAATACGGACATATAACATGGCACAGCAGTATTCACACATCGTTTTAGGGTTGGGTGCAACAGGGTTATCTGTTGTGCGCTACTTGTGTGAGCAGGGGATAACGCCCTTGGTTATGGACAGTCGAATGAATCCTCCTGGGGCTGACAAGCTGGCTGCTGCCTATCCTAGCGTAGAGTTGATTGCTGGCGGATTTGATTGCCGTTATTTAGTTCAGGCTTCCCAGATAGTGATAAGCCCTGGTATTTCGGTTGAAACGCCAGAGGTTCGTGCTGCATTTGATATGGGTATTGAGGTTATTGGTGATATTGAGCTATTTGCTAGAGCGTTAGCAAATAGCCCTGCTAGTGTCATTGCTATCACAGGTTCAAATGGTAAATCGACAGTTACCACCTTAGTGGGTGAGATGGCAGCAGCAGCCGGACGGTCATACGCGATGGGCGGTAATATCGGTATTCCAGTATTGGATTTACTACTCGAGCCAAAAGAGCTATACGTGCTTGAACTGTCGAGTTTTCAGCTTGAAACAACCCATAGTCTTAATTGTATCGCGGCGACTTGTTTGAACATTAGTGCAGACCATATGGATCGCTATAGTGATCTAGAGTCTTATCGACAAGCTAAGTTGAATCTGTATGACCAAAGCAAGAGTGTGTTATTTAACCGAGAAGATCAGCTCACCTTGCCGAACAGCCCAATGAATCAAAACAGTTTTGGGTTAGATGCTCCTGAAGTGGATGCTTGGGGAGTCGTCGAGGGACAAATAGTGCATGGCAGTAGCCAGATAATGGCCATTAGCGATGTAGCCTTAGTCGGCAGTCATAACCATGCCAATCTCATCGCAGCAATGGCTTTGGCGACCGCGGCGGGTATTGAACGTCAATACCTTGTTGAAGTCGCCCAGCAATTTAATGGACTCACACATCGTTGTGAAGTGGTTGCTGATATTGCTGGCGTCACCTACGTTAATGACTCTAAAGCCACTAATGTCGGAGCCACGGTGGCAGCTATTGACGGTTTAAGTGAACATTTAGGTGAATTAATTCTTATCGCTGGCGGTGATGGTAAAGGCGCTGATTTTTCAGCGCTTGCAACGGCATTGGGAAAAGTGAGTACTTTAATTACCCTTGGGCAAGATGGTGGCAAAATTGCGGCTTTAAAAGAGGGCGCATTGGCCGTAAATACGATGGCCGAAGCGGTCGCTTTGGCGAATGAAGTGTCGACAGCGGGTGATATTGTGATCCTGTCACCGGCATGTGCGAGCTTAGATATGTACCCTAATTTTATGGTGCGTGGTGATGATTTCCGTGCTGAAGTTGGCAAGTTAAATGCCTAGCGATGAAAAGCAGTTAAGTCTGTTTAGTCACCGTTTTAAATGGTCGCTATCAAGCTTATTTACTGATAGAACTGCGCCAGGAATGCAGTTGTATGACCGCGCATTACTGTTTGCAATATTATCATTGATTTGCTTTGGGTTTGTGATGGTGATGTCGGCTTCGATGCCTGAAGCGCAGAGTTTAACGGGCAATCCATTTCACTTTGTTTGGCGCCACAGCGCCTATTTAGTGGGGTGCATGGTGATTGCTGGCGTTGTCCTACAAGTAGAGATGCGGCATTGGCAAAACTTTAGCCCGTTTCTACTGCTGATTGTTGGCATCATGCTAGTTGCAGTGCTCTTTGTTGGCACCACGGTAAACGGCGCAACTCGATGGTTATCTATCGGTCCTATTCGGATACAGGTTGCTGAGATCGCCAAGTTTGTTTTTGCAATATATATGGCGGGCTACTTGGTTAGACGTCACCAAGAAATTAGAGAAAATGCTAAAGGGTTTTATAAACCGATAGCCGTATTTGCCGTGTATGCATTTCTTATTTTGATGCAGCCAGATCTCGGCACCGTGGTGGTGTTGTTTGTGGGCACTGTAGGGTTGTTGTTTTTAGCGGGGGCACGTTTACTGGACTTTTTCGCGTTGATTTTAACCGGCGTGTTAGCGTTCGTAGCGTTGGTGGCATTAGAACCTTACCGTATGCGCCGAGTCACCTCTTTTTTAGACCCTTGGCAAGATCCATTTGGCAGCGGCTATCAGTTAACACAGTCACTAATGGCCTACGGCCGAGGTGACTGGTTTGGTCAGGGACTAGGAAACAGTATTCAGAAACTTGAGTATTTACCAGAGGCTCATACCGATTTTATCTTTGCCGTTATCGGTGAAGAGTTAGGATTTGTTGGCATTATAGTGGTGCTTTCGGTACTGCTATTTGTGGCTTTGAGAGCAATAAAGTTAGGCAACATGTGCCTTGCGCTTGAGCGAGCATTTGATGGTTACCTTGCCTACGGTATAGGCATCTGGATCTGCTTCCAAACTGTGGTGAATGTCGGTGCGAGCATCGGTATGTTACCGACCAAAGGATTAACTTTGCCGTTTATCAGTTATGGCGGTAGTAGTTTATGGGTCATGACTGCAGCGGCAATGATGTTGATACGAATTGACTACGAAAGAAGATTAAGCGTGACCCAAGCCGTAGAAGGGCGAGGTCCAAAATAATGAGTAAATTAATGACTGACCAAGCATCAGATAAGCGCATTTTAATTATGGCAGGTGGCACTGGCGGCCATGTCTTTCCGGCGCTCGCGGTGGCTAAATATCTCAGCCAGCAAGGCTGGAAGGTGCGTTGGTTAGGCACGGCAGATAGAATGGAAGCAAGATTAGTCCCTCAACATGGTTTTGATATTGATTTTATTGATATTAAAGGTGTTAGAGGTAACGGCTTACTGCGTAAGTTAGCAGCGCCTTTTAAGGTGTTGCGTTCGGTTATGCAGGCTCGCTCAGTGATAAAGGACTTTAAGCCTGATGTGGTGATGGGTATGGGCGGCTTTGCCAGTGGTCCAGGTGGTGTTGCTGCCAAGCTATCTGGCATTCCTTTGGTATTGCATGAGCAAAATGCGATTCCTGGAATGACCAATAAGTTGTTATCCAAGGTGGCAAATGAAGTGTTATGTGCATTTCCTGACACCTTTACCGATGTCACCGCTGAAACCGTGGGTAATCCTATCCGTAAAGAGCTAATCGCTCTTGGCGGCAATAGGGATACTGCATGCGAAGAAGATGCACTTAAAGTCTTAGTGGTTGGCGGTAGCCTAGGTGCAAAAATATTTAATGATGTGATGCCAAGTGTCCTTGAGGGAGTGAGTAAAACCCACTCTATGACAGTATGGCATCAAGTAGGACGCAATAATTTGGCGTCGGTGAAAAGTGAATATCAGCATTTAGGACAAGATGGCAGCGTTAAAGTGGCTGAGTTTATTGACGATATGGAATCAGCATATCGTTGGGCTGATGTTGTCGTTTGTCGCTCTGGTGCACTGACAGTTTCAGAATTAGCGGCTGTTGGGCTACCCAGTTTGCTCGTCCCTTACCCGCACGCGGTGGACGATCACCAAACTAAGAATGCCCAAGTATTAGTTGAGGCTGGAGCGGCATTTTTGCTACCTCAGCCAGTGGTTGATAGCAGTAAATTGATCACCAAGCTGTCGATGCTGGCCTCAGATAGAAAAGAGTTATGCAAGATGGGCGAGCGCGCCCGAGATGTGGCAGTACTCGATGCAACAAAAAGAGTCGCCGACGTCTGTATTAAATTAGCGGAAAAGGGTTGAGATGAGTAACAAAGCAGAGAAGTATTCGCAGCTAAGAACCATGATCCCTGAAATGCGTAGGGTCAAGCATATCTATTTTGTTGGAATAGGTGGTGCGGGTATGGGTGGCATAGCGGAAGTGCTTGTTAACGAAGGATACAAGTTAAGTGGCTCGGACATTGCTGAAAATGCGGTCACACAGCGGCTAACACAGTTAGGTGTAGTTATTCATATTGGCCACGATGCCAGTCAAGTTAAAGATGTGGACGTTGTGGTGGTTTCAACCGCAATTAGTGCAGATAACCCAGAACTCATTGCTGCCAAAGAATTGCGCATACCAGTAGTACAGCGTGCTGAAATGCTTGCTGAGTTGATGCGTTATCGTCACGGCGTTGCGGTAGCTGGAACCCATGGTAAAACCACTACCACCAGTTTAATCGCCAGTGTATACGCTGAGGCTGATCGCGATCCAACTTTTGTCATCGGTGGCTTGTTGAATAGTGCGGGCACTAATGCTCGTCTAGGTCATAGTCGTTATTTAATCGCTGAAGCTGATGAAAGCGACGCGAGCTTTTTACACCTGCAACCTATGGTCAGCGTAGTGACCAACATTGAAGCCGACCATATGGATACCTATGGCGGCGATATTGAGAAGTTAAAGACGACATTTGTCGACTTCATTCATAACCTTCCCTTTTATGGTGTCGCGGTTGTTTGTATCGATGACCCTATCGTACGTGAGTTATTGCCACGCTTTAGCAGAAAAATAGTCACTTATGGTTTTAGCGAAGAGGCTGATGTACAAGCCACTGACTTCTCGCAAACTGGTTATAGCAGCCAATTTACCGTTAAGCGTAATGGCGTTGAAGATCTGCAATTGTCTGTCAACCTGCCGGGTGAGCACAATGTGCTCAATGCATTAGCGGCAATTGCGGTAGCAAGTGAAGATGACATTGAAGACGAAGCAATCATTAAAGCATTGGCTGAGTTCCAAGGGATTGGCCGCCGTTTCCAGCAAGTTGGAGATTTTGAAACCCGTAAAGGTGAGATCAAACTGGTTGATGATTATGGTCATCATCCTAGTGAGGTAGCAGCCACTATTAAAGCGGCTAGACAGGGATGGCCTGAACGAAGATTGGTGATGATCTATCAGCCGCACCGTTACAGCCGCACTCGCGATCTTTACGAAGACTTTGTTGAAGTACTGTCTCAAGTTGATTGCTTGTTATTGCTTGATGTTTATGCCGCTGGCGAAGCGCCTATACCGGGAGCGGATAGTCGGGCATTATGTCGCTCTATCCGCGTTCGTGGTCAGCTCGAACCTGTTTTTGTTGCCAGTGCCGAGCAGCTGCAAACCGTGTTGCCGGAACTACTTCAACACGGTGATCTCCTTCTCACTCAAGGGGCGGGTAACATTGGCTTGTTATCGCGAAATTTGGCACAGTCAAATTTGGGCTTTGACTCAAAACATGCTGAAGATAAAAATGGGTAACTTAGAAAGATATTCAGTGAGTTACGCTGTAAATTTTGACGATCGGAATAAGGTCTATATAATGGCCGGTTTTCTGTCTTCGCGACTTCAAAAGAGGGCGTGAAGATGTCTTGGAGCGATAAAGGCCAACGTGTTCGGATTTTGCTGTTAAAAGCGGACTGGTATTTATGCTTTGGGTTAGTGTTTTTATTGTGTGTTTTAATCGGGCTTTCAGCTGCGGCCTTTAAACTCAATGCGGTATTGAATGATGCTGATGCGTTGCCGATAGAAGCTGTTGCGATTAAAGGCGAGCGACGTTATACCGCAGATGAAGAGATTCAAGTGGCGCTACAAGATTTAATGCAAAGAAGTTTTTTCTCTGCAGACATAAATGCAGTGCAACAAGCATTGGAAGATCTGCCATGGGTTTATCGAGCATCGGTTAGGCGAGAGTGGCCAGCAAAGTTAAAAGTGTATTTAGTCGAACAGACACCGGTTGCTCAATGGAACGGCGATGCTTGGCTCAATACCTATGGTGATGTATTTGACGCGCCAGTGAAGGAGGGAATACCTAATTTACCGTCGCTTACCGGACCAGAGAATCAAGGTAAATCAGTGTTAACAACCTACCAGCAGCTGGGAGAGTTGTTAACCATAAATGGATTTGTTTTGCAGAGTTTGAGCTTAAGTGCAAGGCATGCATGGCATGCAGAATTAAACAACGGAATCAAGCTTGAGCTTGGCCGTGAAGATAGTATGGCAAGGATACAACGATTTATTCATGTCTACCCCAAGCTTGCAGCGCAAGATAAAAAAGTAGGGGTGGTGGATTTGCGCTACGACACTGGATTGGCCGTAGATTGGGATGATGCACAAACAGAGAGCCGTTAATTAATGACTAAGAATCTAGATAGAAATCTGATCGTTGCTTTGGACATAGGGACTTCGAAAGTTGCTGTGATCATTGGCGAAGTATTGCCTGATGGCGAGATCAGTATTGTCGGCCTAGGCAACCATCCGTCGCGCGGCATGGATAAAGGCGGTGTAAACGATCTCGATTCTATTGTACGCAGTGTGCAACGAGCACTTGATCAAGCGGAATTAATGGCAGATTGCCAAGTCTCTTCTGTTTACCTGAGCATTTCAGGCAAGCATATCGAATGCCAGAACGAAAATGGCATGGTATCGATTAACGATGAAGAAGTGACACAAGAAGATGTCGATAACGTTATTCATACGGCACGCTCAGTAAAGATCCCGACGGAAAGACGTATATTGCACGTGTTACCGCAAGAATATGCTATTGATGTCCAAGATGGAATTAAGAGCCCTATAGGCATGTCAGGCATGCGTATGGAAGCCAAAGTGCATATCGTTACGTGTGCGAATGATATGGCAAAGAATATTACTAAGAGCGTTGAACGTTGCGGACTAAAAGTCGATGACTTAGTGTTTTCTGCCATCGCTTCAGCAGACTCAGTGTTGACTGACGACGAAAAAGATTTGGGTGTTTGTTTGGTTGATATCGGTGGTGGTACCACAGATATAGCGGTTTATACCAATGGAGCATTGCGTCATTGCGCAGTGGTACCAGTAGCGGGTAATCAAGTGACTAACGACATCGCCAAAATTTTTAGAACGCCATTATCGCATGCAGAGCAGATCAAAGTGCAACATGCGAGTGCGCGTAGCTCTATGGTCAGTCGCGAAGACAGTATCGAAGTCCCTTCAGTGGGTGGACGGCCATCACGTAGTATGTCGCGCCATACACTTGCTGAAGTGGTTGAGCCAAGATACCAAGAACTATTTGAATTGATTTTAAAGCAATTGAGAGATTGTGGACTTGAAGATCAAGTTGCAGCGGGCATCGTGCTCACTGGCGGAACCGCTTCGATAGAAGGGGCGGTTGATATTGCGGAAGCAACATTTGGTATGCCAGTTCGAATGGCACAACCGTTGCCAGTAAAAGGATTATATGAATATGTGGATCAGCCTATTTACTCTACTGGAGTCGGGTTGCTTCATTATGGAGCGCGCAGAGTAATTGAACGTCAGTTCGAGCGTCCTGAGCGACAAGGGGTAACCAGTCTTTGGAATCGGGTCCAAAGTTGGTTTAAAGGCGAATTTTAATTTAGCAACGCAGGCAAACGGAGAAAACACCATGTTTGAGATCATGGATAGTCATACAGATGAAGCGGTGATTAAGGTCATCGGTGTTGGTGGCGGTGGCGGTAATGCTATCGAGCATATGGTTAAGCACAATATTGAAGGTGTTGAATTTGTAGCGACTAATACGGATGCGCAAGCATTACGTAAGTCATCTGCAGGCACCACTATTCAGCTAGGCCGCGATGTGACTAAGGGGCTAGGCGCTGGCGCTAACCCTGAAATAGGTCGTTTAGCAGCTGAAGAAGACAGAGAAAGTATTCGTAATGCAATTAAGGGATCTGACATGATCTTTATTGCAGCGGGTATGGGTGGTGGTACGGGTACAGGTGCTGCGCCAGTGGTTGCTGAGGTCGCTCGTGAAGAGGGGATCTTAACGGTAGCCGTTGTCACCAAACCTTTCCCATTTGAAGGGAAAAAGCGTATGACCTACGCTGAACAGGGTATTGAGCAACTAGCTAAGAATGTGGACTCGTTGATCACTATTCCAAACGAGAAACTACTTAAAGTACTGGGTCGTGGCACCTCTTTACTTGATGCTTTTGCAGCGGCTAACAATGTACTGCTGGGCGCTGTTCAAGGTATTGCTGAGTTAATTACTCGTCCAGGTCTGATTAACGTCGATTTCGCCGATGTGAAAACGGTCATGTCAGAAATGGGTAACGCCATGATGGGTACAGGCGTTGCAAGTGGTGAAGATCGTGCAGAAGAAGCTGCTGAAGCTGCAGTCGCAAGCCCATTACTAGAAGATATCGATCTAGCGGGTGCACGTGGCGTACTGGTTAATATCACGGCTGGTATGGATATGAGCATTGAAGAGTTTGAAACCGTGGGTAACCATGTAAAAGCTTATGCTTCAGATAATGCCACTGTTGTCGTGGGTGCAGTTATTGATCCTGAAATGTCAGATGAATTACGTGTAACGGTTGTCGCTACAGGTATCGGTGCTGAGAAAAAGGCGGATATCCAGTTAGTCACTAAGCCTGTTTCACGCCCAGAGCCTATTGTGCCAGTGGAAACATTTGCTGCAGAAGATCCTATTTCGGCTACGTTATCGCACGGTAATACCGCGGCAGTAACTCAGCCAGCTGTCGCTCCAGTAGCAGAGAAAAAGAACGACCTTGATTACTTAGACATTCCTGCATTTTTGCGTAAGCAAGCAGATTAAAATCAATGTTAATAGCATGTTAAGCAATGTGAGGTAATACTAATGTATTGTCTTAAAGCGGGCTCATTTTTGGTGAACTCGCTAAGATATGCTAAGATATGCGTCCAGCAACGCCATACACGGTTAATTAGTGTGCAGGGTGTGCTTTTTTGTTGAGCGAATAAACGGGTAAACACATGATTTTTCAAAGAACAGTCAAAGAAATAGTTAAAACTACTGGTGTTGGATTGCATTCCGGCAACAAGGTGACTTTGATCGTTAAACCCGCACCAGTCAATACCGGCATTATTCTTGTTCGTACGGATCTGTCGCCTGCAGTTGAAATTCCAGCTGTAGCCGATCAAGTTCGTGAAACAACAATGTGTACTGCACTTGTAAATGACGATGGTGTTCGTATATCGACTATTGAGCATCTTTTTGCGGCACTTGCCGGCTTGGGTATTGATAACGCTATCATTGAAGTTGATGCGCCTGAAATCCCCATTATGGATGGCAGCGCGAGTCCTTTTGTATTCCTGCTGCAATCGGTAGGTATTCAAGAACAAGCCGCGGCTAAGAAATACATCAAGATCACCAAACCAATTCGTGTTGAAGATGGTGATAAGTGGGCTGAGCTAAAACCGTTTAAAGGTTTTAGAGTTGATTTCGAAATTGATTTTGATCATCCAGAAATAGCCCGCAGTCAACAACACATGGTAATGGATTTTTCATCATCTGCTTTCATTAAAGATATCAGTCGAGCGAGAACCTTCGGTTTTATGCGAGACATTGAATATTTAAGGGCTAATAATCTAGCGCTTGGTGGCAGTATGGAAAATGCTGTTGTACTTGACGAATATCGAGTTCTCAACCCCGATGGCCTGCGTTATGAGGATGAGTTCGTTAAGCACAAAATTCTTGATGCATTTGGTGACCTGTATGTGGCAGGTCACGCTATAGTTGGCGAGTTCTGTGCATACAAGACAGGACATGCCTTAAACAACCAGTTAGTGCGTGCAATGCTTGCCCAGCAAGACGCCTGGGAAATCGTTAGTTTCGAAAAAGAAGCTGACGCCCCAGTAAGCTTCTCAGTACCTTCGGGTGCCGTGTTCGCTTAATTATGAATTAAGATTGCCTTGGACGGCTGGCTAATGCAGCCAGCCGTTTTAGTTTTACCGCCAGAGTGCCTTCGGCATGTTCAGCTAAAGCTTCAATGTGAGCCGCCGCATTTTCACTTATGTGGTTGTGAGCTAGTTTGGGTTTTGTTGCATACATTAACAAGCTTGGGTTGACTTTGACCTCGATAGCGGTAAGCATGGGTAGCGTTTCGGCTTGCAGCATTTGCAGTATCTTGGGTTTTTGGAAGTTAATTCTTGCAGCCCAAGCAGCCGTCGTTGTTTCAATCACCAAGATACCTTGGCGTAGATTGGCAACTTTTAGCTGCTCTATCACTGGGCCAGTTAGCACTTTTTTTACGTAGTGATCTAAGTGTAATAGCAGTTCTGCTTTTTCAGCTAAGTTGGGCATGTTCCCTTGCTGATGCAGTAATTGACTGAGATCTTGTGGGGGCTTTTTCATATGATAATAAAATGGCTTAATTAGGCTATGAGTGTAACAGTTTTTATTCAAGGTCGAAACGGTGCCACACGCTGGCAACCGGGAAAGCGTTGGTTGCTTCTACCTATCTTGCTCATTGCAGCAGGTACAGGTCTTTATCAACACAATGCCAAACAGCTTATACAGCAACAGACTAATACTGATAATGAACGCTTAGCTCGTGAAGGGCAAAAAAGCGAGTTGAACTCTTTAAAGAGTGCAACTGAAACTCAATTGTCGATGTTAGTCACCCACGTTGCGCGTATGCAAGCTAAGCTCAGTCGTTTAGAAGCGTTGGGTCAGCAGGTTGCTTTAAACAATCAATTAGAAGATCAATTTGATTTCTCTTCAGAAGTCGGTGTTGGTGGTATCAGTGAATTAGGTACTAACATCGAACTCGATCAGCTCATTGCCGATATGGATGCGCTGGTATCACGAATGGATAATAATAATGTTCAGCTCTCACTACTTGAAACGGTAGCATCTAATCACCATATAGATAGAGAACGTTTTATATCTGGGCGACCAATTGAAAAAGGGTGGTTATCCTCGTCCTATGGTTTACGAAATGATCCTTTTAACGGTAAACGAACGATGCATAAAGGCATCGACTTTGCTGGAGAAGAGGGCGTCGATGTAATAGCTACTGCAGGTGGAGTTGTTATGTGGGCGGACAAAATGTTTGGTTATGGTGAGCTCGTTGAAATTGATCATGGTAATGGTCTACGAACTCGTTATGGTCACAATAAAGCTTTGTCAGTAACTGTAGGTGACGTGGTCGCGAAGGGCGATAAAATCGCTGTTATGGGAAGTACTGGGCGCTCAACCGGGCCTCATGTGCACTATGAAGTGTTACGCGGTGGACAGCAGATCGATCCGCAAAAATATGTCTACCGCAAGGCAGGTTAATCTAAATTAGGCTTTCAGGCTCTTAAAGGGACTTGGCCAACAACATAGAAGTGGTTCAGATGTTTGGTAAATTACTGACAAAAGTATTTGGTAGTCGCAACGATCGTACACTTAAAGTTTTCGGAAAAGTCGTTAATAAAATTAATGGTTTTGAGGAAGAGTACGCGCAGTTATCCGATGAAGATTTAAAAGCAAAAACAACCCTTTTTCGTGAACGACTCAATGCAGGTGAAACATTAGATTCTGTTTTACCTGAAGCGTTCGCTACTGTCCGTGAAGCATCAAAGCGTGTATTCGAAATGCGTCATTTCGATGTGCAGATGATTGGTGGCATGATCCTAGACAGTAACCGTATTGCAGAGATGCGTACCGGTGAAGGTAAAACGTTAACAGCAACCTTGCCAGCATACCTCAATGGTTTAACGGGCAAAGGTGTTCACGTCATTACCGTGAACGATTATCTAGCTGGACGTGATGCCGACAATAACCGTCCTCTTTTTGAGTTTCTTGGTTTAACTGTTGGTATTAATGTTGCGGGTCTTGGTCAGGTAGAGAAGAAAGCTGCCTACGACGCTGACATTACCTACGGAACCAATAACGAGTTCGGCTTTGATTATCTTCGTGACAACATGGCTTTCTCGCCAGCAGAGCGAGTGCAGCGTCCCTTGCATTACGCCCTTATCGATGAAGTCGATTCAATCCTAATCGATGAAGCGCGTACACCGCTTATTATTTCCGGTGCAGCTGAAGATAGCTCAGAGCTTTACACCAAGATTAACACCCTTATTCCAAACCTCATTCAGCAAGAAAAAGAAGACACTGAAGATGAGATTGGTGAAGGCGATTACTCTATTGATGAAAAAGCCAAACAAGTTCATATGACAGAACGCGGCCAAGAAAAGGTCGAAGTCTTGTTGACTGAGCGTGGCATGTTAGCTGAAGGCGACTCATTATATTCTGCCGCTAACATCTCGTTACTGCACCATGTGACTGCAGCGCTACGTGCTCATACCTTATTTGAAAAAGATGTTGATTACATTGTTCAAGACAATGAAGTCATTATTGTTGATGAACATACTGGCCGTACTATGCCAGGTCGTCGTTGGTCTGAAGGTTTACATCAAGCAGTAGAAGCTAAAGAGGGTGTTCATATTCAAAATGAAAACCAAACTTTAGCATCAATTACTTTCCAGAACTTCTTCCGTCAATATAAAAAGCTTGCCGGTATGACGGGCACAGCCGATACAGAAGCATTCGAATTCCAACATATTTATGGACTCGATACTGTAGTCGTCCCAACTAACCGTCCTATGGTACGTATTGATAATCCAGATTTGGTTTACCTTACAGCTGATGAAAAGTATGCCGCTATTGTTAAAGACATCATTGGCTGCCGTGAGCGTGGGCAACCAGTGTTGGTAGGTACGGTATCCATTGAGCAATCAGAATTACTGCACAGTTTATTGAAGAAGCAAAAGATCCCACATGAGATCTTGAACGCTAAGTTCCATGAACGTGAAGCTGACATTGTGGCTCAAGCTGGTCGTCTTGGCGCTGTAACCGTTGCGACTAACATGGCCGGTCGTGGTACCGATATCGTGTTAGGCGGTAACTGGAATATGGAAATTGACGCCATTGCGAATCCGACTAGCGAGCAGAGAGTTACCATCAAAGCAGATTGGCAAATTCGTCATGATGAAGTTGTTGATGCCGGTGGTTTACATATTCTAGGGACAGAACGTCACGAATCTCGCCGTATCGATAATCAGCTACGTGGCCGTTCTGGTCGTCAAGGTGATGCTGGTTCATCTCGTTTCTATCTATCTATGGAAGATAGCTTGATGCGTATCTTTGCTTCTGACCGTGTTTCTTCAATGATGAAGAAGCTGGGTATGGAAGAAGGTGAGGCCATTGAGCACCCATGGGTATCTCGTGCTATTGAAAACGCACAGCGTAAAGTAGAAGCCCGTAACTTTGATATTCGTAAGCAATTGCTAGAGTTTGATGATGTTGCTAATGATCAACGTCAGGTTGTCTATGCTCAGCGTAATGAGCTAATGGATGCTGAAAGCATTAAAGACACTATTACCAATATTCAAACTGACGTCATTCAAGAGTTAATGGATCAATACATTCCGCCTCAATCAGTAGAAGAGTTATGGGATGTACCAGGTTTAGAGCAACGCTTGCAGCAAGAGTATTCAATGAGCTTGCCTGTTCAAGAGTGGTTAGATAAAGAAGATGAACTGCATGAAGAGACATTACGCGAACGTATTGTTGAAACATGGATTAACGCATACAAAGCAAAAGAAGAGATGGTCGGTGAGTCAGTACTGCGTCAATTTGAAAAAGCAGTCATGTTACAAACCTTAGATGGACTATGGAAAGAACATCTTTCTGCCATGGATCATCTACGTCAAGGTATCCACTTGCGCGGATACGCACAAAAGAATCCTAAGCAAGAGTACAAGCGTGAGTCATTTGAATTATTCCAGCAAATGCTCGAATCACTTAAACATGACGTGATCAGTGTCTTGTCTAAAGTACAGGTACAAGCGCAGTCCGATGTTGAAGAGATGGAAGAGCGCCGTCGTCAAGAAGATGCAAAGATCCGTCGTGACTATCAGCACGCAGAAGCTGAAGCTTTAGTCGGTGGAGAAGAAAGTGCAGCACTAGTGGCTACACAGCCGCAAGTGCGTGACGGTGAGAAAGTGGGTCGAAATGATCCTTGCCCTTGTGGTTCTGGTAAGAAGTATAAACAGTGCCACGGTAAATTGAGCTAAAAGCACTCGCTTCATGAAATAATTAAAAGGGTGACTGAGAAGTCACCCTTTTTTATTGTCATTCTTTAAGGTTTTATGAGTGTCATTACCGCAATGTGCTCGTATTCGCTAAAGGCATGACAATATAGTGTTTGTATTGCGATTGAATGTGGCAGATAGACACAAATATACTTAAATAGCATATTTATCAATGTAGCACTTGAGCTTAAATCAAAATTAAATCCACGGTGTTGTATGTAAAACAAACGCTTAAGTAAAGATCTGTGGATAACTCTGAGGGTAAGTAGTGGCTAAAGTGTGGTTAAGTAAAAACATTGAAGAAAGGACGTTTTTTCTTAAAAAAGCACTTGCGCTTGCTGAGGAATTCCCTATAATTCGCACCCACTGACACGGCACAGCAGGCCAACTACTTAGGTAGTACGGGACTTGCAGCGGTGTTAGAGAATTAAAACTCTTCGGAGATTTGATTCAGGTGACAAGCGCTTTAAGGGCTTCGGTTTTGACTTCTGATTAAGAAAGCATCACTCGAAAAACTTCTTAAAATAAGCCCTTGACGCCGCCACTGGAGAGTGT
>NZ_PJBM01000009.1:0-5770 GCF_002836075.1 Shewanella sp. GutDb-MelDb
GTTAACAATGTAATGACGGCAATTATTGGATAAGGATATATCATGCTGGAGCACATCACCGCTATGCTCGCGCTCTTAGGCGTTTTGTCGCTATTTTGTCAATGGTTGGGCTGGCGGCTCAGATTACCTGCTATTTTACCTTTGCTGCTGTGTGGCCTACTGCTAGGGCCAATGTTGGGTTTTTTAAAGCCAGATGCCATTTTTGGTGACCTCCTGTTTCCGATTATCTCCTTAGGTGTTGCCATTATTCTTTTTGAGGGTGCTTTGACGCTTAATTTTAAAGAGATTAAAGAGCACGGCGGTATGGTGACTCGTCTTGTAACCTTAGGTACCGCCATTACGTGGGTTTGTATCAGTGTTGCAACGCATTACTTAATTGGTTTTGATTGGCCAATGGCGACGTTATTTGGCGCATTAGTGGTTGTTACTGGCCCGACTGTGATTGTGCCATTGCTGCGCAGTGTGAGGCCTAAAACAGAGTTATCGAGTATTTTACGCTGGGAAGGCATAGTGATTGATCCTATCGGGGCGATATTAGCGGTATTGGTATTTGAATACATAGGGGTGGCAGCGGACCCAACAACCCATGTGTTGCATGCTTTAACTTCGATGTTGTTAGTCGGCTTCGGTTTAGGGACTCTTTGCGGCTATTTAGTGGGTTTGATCTTACGCAATAACTTACTGCCACATTATTTGCGTAATACCGCCGTATTAACCTTAATGTTAGCGGTATTTGTCGCCTCTAATTTACTGCAAGAAGAAGCTGGCTTACTGTCTGTAACCGTGATGGGTATATGGCTTGCAAACATGAAGGGTGTCGAGATTGACGATATTCTTGAATTTAAAGAAACGCTGACGGTACTGCTCATTTCTGCACTATTTATTTTATTAGCCGCGAGATTAAATGCTGATGCTTTGATCCGTTTAGGTTGGCAAGGATTGGTGCTGTTAGCGGTGGTGATGTTGATTGCTCGGCCACTTAGCATTTGGTGCTGTGGTGTTGGGACATCATTATCGAGCGCGGATAAATGGTTTTTAAGCTGGGTTGCCCCTCGGGGTATTGTCGCGGCAGCAATTTCCTCACTGTTTGCCATCAAACTAGAAAAAGCAGGTGTAGCCGGAGCAGAGTTAATTGTGCCTTTGGTATTTTTAATCATCATCGGTACGGTGGTGATCCAAAGTCTGACAGCGGGGCGCTGGGCAAAAATACTGGGGGTGACCGCTGGATCGTCGCAAGGATTACTCATTTTTGGCGCGTCTCAATTTTCACGTGCTCTAGCCAAAACATTAAAGGCTAACGGCGTTACCGTGTTGTTAGCCGACAATAACTGGGACAATATTCGATTAGCTCGGATGGAAAACCTTGCAGTCTATTTTGGTAATCCAGCGTCTGAGCACGCTGAAAACCATATGAACATGAGCGGAATAGGGCGTGTACTGGTATTGTCACCTTACAGGCAGCTTAACCCTTTGGTCAGTTTCTATTTCCAAGATGTGTTTGGCAGGGAGAAGGTGTATGGACTTAATAATAATGACAGTACTAGCAGTAGTAATAGCGCAAGGCATCAGTTATCCGAGTCTTATTTAAGGCAGTTGTGTTTATTTGGTGATGCTGTGTCTTATTCTAAATTAGCCAGTTTGATGGCTAAAGGCGCCAGTATAAAAAGTACCAGCTTGACGGCAAACTTTGACTACTCGATGTTTATGGCGCAGTACGGTCAAAGTGCGATTCCTTTGGTGTATCTGCAAGGGGGCAAGGTCAAAGTGATAAGTGCGGCTGACAGGGTAGCGTTAACTTCGGGTGTAGAGTTGATTAGTTTAATTCCCAGAGATGCTAAACCTGCTGCAATAGTCAATATTACGCAGCCTTAAGCAAACCCATCTCAATAAAAAAGCCAGTCACGGTGAGCGACTGGCTTTTAGAGTATCAACTTACGTTGTTAACCTGGTATTGATTAGGCTGCTTGTACCTGTTTGGCGAACTCAAGCACACGTGCTTTAAGCTCTTCAGGATCAAAGTCATCAACATTGATGGACTTCATGCGGCCAATTTCAGCGCGCTCTAGCAGTGCAATCTCATCTTCGCTAAGCACGCCAAGCGCTTTGCCTTCTGCAGCAATTTTATCTAACCACATAAACGGTATGCGCTTGCCAGCTGCTTTACAGACCTTGTCGTAGATAGGCTCTGAAGCCAAGATGTCTTTAAAGGTTTGCTCTTGAATACCCACAGCATTGTGCTCGCTAGGTGTCCAAAATTGTCCTTTACCCATACGCTCACGGCTAGCACAAGGTGTTTGCATTATCTGAGCAACCTTATGGTCAAGCACGTCAGTAGGGCGTTTTAATGGACGACCAAATGGGAAAATAACAGCACGTAACGGCAAACCAAGACCCATTGGGAAGTTATCAAGTAGATCATCTAGTGAAGTTTGTAGCTTATGAAGTGAATCTTCAACTGCCCACTGTACTAATGGTAGATCCTCTAACTGGCGTCCTTCATCTTCATAACGCTTAAGCGTTGCCGAAGTAAGGTATAGCTGGCTGAGCAGGTCTCCTAAACGGGCTGAAATACGTTCTTTACGTTTAAGGTTGCCACCTAATGTCGCCATCGCTAAGTCAGAAAGTAACGCCAAGTTCGCACTGAAGCGGTTCATTTGCTGATAGTAGCGCTTAGTTTTATCTGAGTAAGGTGCGTTAGAGAAGCGGCTAGAGGTAAGACCTAACCAGAAGCTACGAACCAAGTTACTGGTGGTAAAACCAATATGACCAAAGATAGCCGCATCAAAATCACGCAGACCTTTGTTAACATCCGTATCAAATGCGGATTCCATCTCTGCTAACACATAGGGATGACAGCGGATCGCACCTTGACCATAAATGATCATCGAGCGAGTCAGAATGTTTGCACCTTCAACGGTAATTGCAATCGGAGCGGCTTGATAGCCACGGCCGAGATAGTTATTTGGGCCTAAGCAAACCCCTTTACCACCATGAATATCCATGGCATCGATAACACATCGTTGCATTCTGTCGGTGAGGTGAAACTTCACAATGGCGGAAACGACTGATGGTTTTTCACCTAAATCGATAGCGGTTGTCGTTAACGTAGTCACAGCATCCATTAGGTAAGCATTACCACCGATGCGCGCCATTGGCTCTTCAATACCTTCAAGCTTACCAATCGGTAGCTTAAATTGACGACGAATTCGAGCGTAAGCCCCTGTTGCTAATGCGGCGGTTTTAATACCACCTGCTGAGTTAGACGGAAGTGTAATACCACGGCCAACAGATAAACATTCAACCAGCATTTTCCAGCCTTGGCCAGCCATTTCTGGACCACCAATAATAAAGCTTAATGGGACAAACACATCGTTGCCGCGGGTTGGACCATTTTGGAACATACAGTTAAGTGGGAAATGACGACGACCGGTTTCTACCCCTTCAATGTCGGTAGGAATAAGTGCACAAGTAATGCCTAGCTCTTCTTTTTTACCTAAGAGTTGGTCTGGGTCGCGCAGTTTAAAGGCAAGGCCTAACACAGTCGCAACTGGCGCGAGAGTAATGTAGCGCTTGTTCCATGTCAGATTCATGCCGAGGACTTCTTCGCCTTCCCATTCACCTTTACAAACGATGCCGTAATCGGGAATAGCACCTGCATCACTACCCGCTTCAGGGCTAGTTAATGCAAAACAAGGGACTTCAAGCCCTTTTGCAAGGCGTGGAAGGTAATGATCTTGTTGAGCGGTGGTGCCGTAATGCTGCAGTAACTCACCAGGGCCGAGTGAGTTTGGTACGCCAACAGTAGAGGCTAACTCACTGCTTAAACCCGCCAGTTTTTGCAATACGCGTGACTGTGCATATGCAGAATATTCTAAACCGCCATATTTCTTCTTAATGATCATGGCGAAGAAGCCATTATCTTTCAAATATTGCCATATCTCTTCGGGGAGGTCTGCTAACTCATGCGACACTTGATGCTGGTTGAGCATCTTGCACACCTCTTCAACTGGACCGTCTAAGAATGCTTGTTCCTCTGCACTGAGAGCGGCCTTTGGGTAGTTATGTAGTTTGCTCCAATCAGGCTTTCCTGCAAATAAGTCTGCTTCCCACCATGTGGTTCCGGCTTCAATCGCTTCTTTCTCTGTTGTTGACATCTCTGGCATAATCCCGCGATATATTTTGAGTAACGGGCGAGAGATGACATTTTGTCTGAAAGAACTGAGATTAAGCGGTAAGGCGATAACCAGAAAAACAACCCATAGTAGCGGGCTAATTACTGCTGTACCTGTGCCGATAGCCATAACAATGGCGGCACCCAAGGTGGCAGTGAGTAGGGAGACTCTTAGATAGGCAAAAGCGCCTATGGTAAAAATCATCGCCAGGATCCAAAGTAGGGTAGTCACTGTTATTCTCCTTTTAGTTGTGACTTATCACGTTTAGCGAGTCACTTATTTACTGTCTGGGTCACAATTATAGTCTGTGGTCAGACCTGTGTCTCATAAAATTTAAACGCTAGTCAGTTTTAATACAAGTCTTTTCAAACAAATGTTTAAATTTTTTGTGTCAGGGGAGGATTCCACTATGGCTAGCAACTGGTTAGAATGGACAAATAAAGTTGTAGCTTATTGAACGGGGTTAAGATTAATGTGCGAGTTGCTGGCCATGAGTGCCAATGTGCCGACAGATATTGTATTTAGTTTCACTGGCCTTGCAGAACGCGGCGGTGTGACTGGCCCACATATTGATGGTTGGGGGATCACTTTTTACGAAGGTAAAGGAAGTCGAACATTTAAAGATGCGCGCCCTAGCAGTGAATCTCATATTGCAAAATTAATTAAATCATACCCAATTAAAAGTGAAGTGGTTGTGAGCCATATAAGACAGGCTAACCGCGGTTGTGTCTCACTAGAGAATACTCACCCTTTTACGCGTGAGCTTTGGGGGCAATATTGGACTTATGCGCATAATGGCCAGTTAAGCGGTTATGAAGCTAAGTTTGTGCCGACACGGTTCAATGCGGTGGGAGATACCGATAGCGAAATGGCATTTTGTTGGATTATGGACAAAGTGGTAGCGCAGTTTGGTGATAAAGCCCCTGACGACATGCTAGCGGTTTATCGTTTTATTGCCACTTTGGCTGATGAGATAAGAGCCCTAGGGGTGTTTAATATGATTTTGAGTGACGGTGAGCACCTAATGAGTTATTGCAGTAATAACTTGTGCTACATCACTCGATGCGCACCGTTTGGTAAAGCCAAGCTAATCGATACCGATGTGGTGATTGATTTTGATACTGAAACTACGCCGAATGATGTTGTAACCGTGATTGCGACTCGACCACTGACAAAGAATGAGCAGTGGAATGTATTAGCACCAGGTGAGTGGAAGCTGTTTAAGAAAGGTGAGTTACTCATAGGTTAGGGGTTGTTGAAATAATAAAAAGCGTGGTTAGCTAATGGCTATCCGCGCTTTTTTAATGTTTGGTTTGGACGTTGATGTTAGTTATTGCTCGATTGTATTGCCTGATGCAGTGGTCTCTGGCTTAACGGTTTCGGCTATAGTTGGCGTAACAACGGTTGCCTCTTGCTCAAATTTATAACTGAGCAGTTTTATATCGAGTTGTTTACTGCCTTTCTCAAAATGCGTTAAGCGAATGGGGAGATAGCTTAATTCTGGTGACATCCAGAAAAATGTTTGTCGTTTGGTACTGTCACGCTTAACTTCAAACTTTAAGGTTTGGTAGCTGCCGCTGTCAATGTTGACGCGCTCT
>NZ_PJBM01000010.1:0-5765 GCF_002836075.1 Shewanella sp. GutDb-MelDb
AGTTTTATTGGATAACTTCCGTTTCCCTCACGACTACTGCAATGAATGTGATCTGTCAATGCTATTTAAAGGCGATTATTTGCTTTTTTATGACTCTATATACTTGCACTTGTGAATAACATCATTATCCCAGCTATCTGTTTTTAGATTTTAAATTAGCTGGTTAAATAACGTACAGTTAAGGCTTGCTTAAGATTGGCAGATGTCTTTTTGCGTATTAAGCTGTTGTTTTAATAGGTTAATTAAGGTGGCTCAAATCGATGCTTTGTTTTGTTATCTCATGCTGATAGTGAAGTTATTTGGACTTCTAGAGAGTTTCCAACAGAGATATCCACAGATTTTGTGGATATAATTGCATTTATAGGTTTGCTCCTGTTGATAAGGTTTGAGTTTGCTTAGATTTATCCAACAAATATGCGGAACAGATATTTGCTGCAACGCGAGCTTTGTGAAACAATCAATTCATTAATAGTTAATAGTTTGGAGTCCATGTGATTGATAGTGACGGCTTTCGCGCAAATGTGGGCATCATTATCTGTAATCGCTCTGGGCAGGTTATGTGGGCTAGAAGATTTGGCCAACATTCCTGGCAATTTCCTCAAGGTGGCGTTGACGAAGGTGAGTCAGCAGAAGAAGCCATGTATCGTGAGTTATACGAAGAAGTAGGATTAAAGCCAGAACATGTGCAAATCCTAACCTCTACGCGATCTTGGTTACGCTATAGACTCCCGAAGCGATTGATCAGACAAGATAGTAAACCCGTTTGTATCGGGCAAAAACAAAAATGGTTTTTATTACAGTTAAAAAGTGCTGAAAGTGCCATTAATTTAAACGCCTGTGGCCATCCTGAATTCGATGATTGGCGTTGGGTCAGTTATTGGTACCCTGTTAGGCAAGTGGTTTCATTTAAACGCGATGTTTATCGAAAAGTCATGAAAGAGTTTGCGCCGACAACACTGCCTTTGCAGATTAAAGAGTCGAACCATAAAAGAAGAGGTATGCGCAGAATTTAAAGGAGGTTTGCGTTAGTGCTAAAAACACTTAGGGATATAACACAAGTCGTTGCTTCAGCCAGAGATCTTGAATATGCGCTGGAGCAGCTTGTGCGGCAGACCAAACTGGCAATGGCAACGGAATGTTGCTCTGTCTATATATTGGAACAACAACAACTGGTCCTATCCGCAACAGACGGGCTTGAGCCCGATGCCGTTAATCGCGTTAGTTTGCCACTGACTCAAGGGTTAGTCGGCTTGGTTGCACAGCGTGAGGAAGCGGTAAACCTTGCTGATGCGTCTGCTCACCCTCGATTTAAATTACTTCCTGAAGTATCTGAAGAAGCTTATAACGCATTTCTTGCAGTTCCCATTGTTTATCAAAAGTCCGTCATCGGCGTCATCGTTGTCCAGCAGACTCAAACTAGGCTATTTAGCGAGGGAGAAGAAGCCTTTTTAATGACGTTGGCAGCGCAGCTCGCCATGGCGATTAAAGGACTAAAGCGCAGGGCCGTGGTAAACCACACCGCACAGCAACCACTCTATTATGAAGGTAAATCAGCATCGAAAGGGATTGCGATTGCTAAAGCTTTGTTGCTTGGTGGGCAGATATCGTTTGATCTCTCAGAGGTTAAGATAACCGCGATTACTCAAGAAGAGGTTCGCCTTAAATTGGCAATGAGTCGCTGTAAGGATTTGCTTGCTAGCTTATCTCAACGTTTCGATAGAGAGAAAGATGAAGAAGCGGCTTCGATTTTTACCGCATTATTATTGTTACTAGAAAAAGCCAGTTTAGGTGGCGAGTACATTAAAGAGGTGCGGTTAGGCTGGAGTGCAGAAACGGCTATTTGTCGCGTATCTAAGCATTATATTGCCCACTTTAATAGCATGGAGGATCTCTATCTAAAAGAGCGTGCCAGTGACATTAAAGATATTGGACGACGTGTGCTGAGGCAGTTGATTGAGCCTGAGAAGATCATTCTTGAGCCCGATACGCCGGTTATTTTAATCGCTCGGGAAGCGAGTACAACCTTACTTGCTGAATTTCCTAGACGAAAACTGGCAGGGATTGTCACTGAACTTGGCGGCGTTAATTCCCATGCTGCAATATTAGCGCGTGCATTAGGCGTACCTGCCATCATCGGGGTTAATGGTATTTTAAACGCAGGGCTTGATAAGCGACAAGTGATTATTAACGCCAATAGAGGCCAGCTGCTGGTTGAGCCTTCTGCCACTATATTATCTGAATATAAAAGTCTAATAGCCGCTGAAAAAGCGCTGCAACGCCGATATGCCGCAGAATTACCCTTACCAACGGTGACGATTGATGGCTTAAGGGTTTACCTCTATATCAATAGTGGTTTAATTAGCAGTATTGATTCTGATACAGGCTGTGACTCTGATGGTATCGGTTTATACCGTACTGAAATTTTGTTCATGTTGAAGCAGTGTTTTCCTGGAGAGCAAGAACAGTTAGAGGTTTATCGCAAAGTGCTGACCGCAGCCAAAGGCAAACCTGTAGTCATGCGTACATTAGACGTGGGGGGTGATAAGCCGCTTGATTATTTCCCGATCGTTGAAGATAACCCGTTTCTCGGTTGGCGCGGAATAAGACTTAGTTTAGATCACCCTGAGTTGTTTTTAGTGCAGTTAAGGGCAATGCTACAAGCCGCAAGTGATACTGATCAGCTGCATGTTTTACTGCCAATGGTGAGTAATTTAGAGGAGATTGACTTAGCGTTAGTCTACTTTGAACAGGCGCATCAAGAGCTCACCACTGAGCTGGGTAGGGTGATATCTATGCCTAAGGTCGGTATCATGTTGGAGGTCCCTGTATTGCTTTATCAGTTAGATGAAGTTGCAAAACGGGTCGACTTTGTCTCTGTTGGTTCAAATGACTTAACGCAATACTTACTCGCGGTAGATCGTAATAACCCAAACGTGAATGCTCTTTTTGATAGCTATCATCCAGGGGTGCTTCGGGCACTTAAATTTGCACTTGAACGATGCAAAGCTAATCAGCTTTCCATCAGTGTCTGTGGTGAACTGGCAGGAGAGCCCATAGGGGCAATGTTGTTAGTTGCCATGGGGTACGATCAGCTCAGCATGAACCAGGCCAGTTTATCCAGGATCAATTATCTACTGCGCAGAGTCTCCAAACAGGAGCTCAGTGTGCTTTTAGAAGAAGCGCTGACGCTGACGTCTGGAGAGGAGGTAAAGTCGCTTGTCAGCGATTATTGTGAAGAAAAGGGCTTACTGGCTCTACTAAACTAATACCAATTGCATTGAGTCATTCGTCAATTGAAAAACGCCCACGCTTTTCAATTCAATGCGCATTGACGAAAGAATGGTTATTCGCTGATGAGCCAATGCAAAGCAGAAGTGGAATGCTTGAGCGCTTTCCACGGAATGAACAGATACTTAATACAATTGGTATGATTAGCTATTAACTAACTCAGCCTATTGCTTTAAGCTTGTGGCACAATCGAATATTTTAAGGGTATTAGCGTGGAAAGCTGGCTTTTTATATTTAGTATATGTCTTGTGCTTGGTGCTGTTATTGGCTTCATGGCGGGGTTATTAGGTATTGGTGGTGGGCTAATAGCGGTACCAGCGCTATTGCATATATTACCCAAAGTAGGGGTTCCAGCTGAACATCTGCCACATGTTGCGATAGCAACATCACTTGCTGCCATTATTCTTACATCACTGTCTTCTGCTCGTGCTCACCATAAACGCGAAAACATTCCTTGGCAGCTTTTTAGAACCATGCTTCCAGGATTTGTCCTTGGCGCGATCTGCTCAGGTTTTATTTCTGAATTGATTGCCGCAAATCTGTTACAGCAAATCTTTGCTGTTTTTGTCATGTTGATGGCAGTTCAAATGGCTTTCCCAATCAGAC
Organism: Shewanella sp. GutDb-MelDb; assembly: GCF_002836075.1. Lineage (NCBI taxonomy): Bacteria > Pseudomonadati > Pseudomonadota > Gammaproteobacteria > Alteromonadales > Shewanellaceae > Shewanella > Shewanella sp. GutDb-MelDb. The sequence goes on from NZ_PJBM01000010.1 coordinate 3,895, forward strand.
CGAACTCTAATCGTGCAATGCCTAGCACTACGGCTCTCTTTTTTGCTGCGGTAATGATAGCGCTCATCGCTGGATTGATGGGAATTGGTGGTGGTGTATTACTGATCCCATTCCTGACTTGGTGTGGGTTGCAGATGCGTTATGCTATTGGCTTTTCATCAGCAACAGGTTTGCTCATCGCACTCTTTGGTAGCATTGGCTATACATTAGCTGGCTGGAATGTTGCTTCATTACCAGAAGGGACGTTAGGCTTTATCTATCTCCCTGCCTTACTTGGTATTGTAACGACATCGATGTTAATTGCACCATTAGGTGCCAAGGCCGCGACCAATTGGCCAACCGCTAAGTTGAAAAAAATATTTGCAGTCTTTTTGGCCTTTGTTGGTTTAAAGCTGGTACTCACTTAATGCGACTCCAAAATGAGAGTCGCTTGTCATTGTAATCAAACCGACTTCAAATCGGTCTTTGTTTTTATAGGTAAATTTTCATGAAACAGTATTTAGAACTTTGTCAAAGGATCATTGATGAAGGCACATGGGTTGAGAATAGTCGTACCGGTAAACGGTGTCTTACTGTGATCAATGCTGACTTGGTTTACCACGTAGATAAGAACGAATTCCCGTTAATTACCACACGAAAGAGTTTCTGGAAAGCAGCGATTGCGGAGATGCTGGGCTACATTCGTGGCTATAACAACGCGGCAGATTTTCGTAGTATTGGAGCCAAAACTTGGGATGCTAATGCTAACGATAATCAGGCGTGGCTTGATAACCCATACCGTAAAGGAACTGACGATATGGGACGGGTATACGGCGTCCAAGGTCGAAGTTGGAATAAACCTGACGGTGGCTCAATAGATCAATTGCGTAAGATAGTCGATAACTTGTCTAAAGGCATTGATGATAGAGGCGAGATACTCAGCTTTTATAATCCAGGCGAGTTTCATATGGGATGTTTAAGACCTTGTATGCACACGCATAATTTTTCATTACTGGGTGATACTTTGCATCTGACCAGCTTTCAACGCTCTTGTGATGTGCCGCTTGGGCTGAATTTTAATCAAGTACAAGTGTTTACACTCTTGGCGTTAATTGCGCAGATTACCGGTTTTAAAGCGGGTACTGCTTATCACAAAATAGTAAATGCGCACATTTATGAAGATCAGTTAGAGCTGATGCAAAATGTGCAGTTAACGCGCAGTCCATTTGCATCACCCAAGTTATCTATTAACCCTGATATTAAGTCGTTAGAAGATTTGGAGACATGGGTAACAATGGCTGATTTTGAAGTGACAGGTTATGAGCATCACGAGGGTATCAAATACCCATTTTCTGTCTAATTCACGCTTTATTGACTCGCTTTGGTCGATATTTTCGAGGCGAGTCAGTTTGTAACACTGAATGTTTAGTCAGCATTTCAGCAGGAAAAGTTGTACTGCATAGATAGTTTACTCATTTCATCACTTTAAATGGCGTATTTTCAAAATAATATGCGTTAATTACTTCCTCATCTTTCATTATCTACTTTCCTAATTGATATTTAGTCATCTCAGGCTTACACTGGATACTTCGGATATTCCGATGTATTAAGCTGACGCAAACGAATATTCAGATCGTATGTAATCGGCTACACTCGTTACATTGAGATTTTATGGAGCGTAATATGGAACGGGCTATTAGGAATTTTTTAAGCCAAGAGTCAGCAGGCGGCATTCTTTTGATGATTGCTGTTGTGCTAGCAATGATTTTAGCAAACTCGCCTTTAGCGGGAATGTATCAGGGTTTTCTTGATACCGAGATGCAAGTGCGTGTCGGCAGTTTAGATATTGATAAAACATTAATTCACTGGATTAATGATGGCCTTATGGCGCT
>NZ_PJBM01000011.1:0-5728 GCF_002836075.1 Shewanella sp. GutDb-MelDb
AGTTATTATTACTGCAACCAGATGAACTGGCGTACGCGTTACCGCTGCTCTTAAGATTGTTACCCATGCAAGAAAATTCTAAAAGATTAGATTGGTTTTTACCGTTTGAAAGTAAGTTGCAGTTACAAACTCACCATATAGCATTATCAACACAGCTGACTGTAATCGCGACAAGCCTTCCTACAGACAGTGCTTTATCATTAGATTTAGACGCGGTAAACCTGGCGCTAAACAATTACTTTAGTGATTATGGATGGCGCATGGTAAGAAAAGAATTGTCGCAGATAAAAAAACGGAAAAAGAAATCACATATTGAACTGAGTAACGATCTAATATATCGGCTAAAAACATTTATGTCGTTGAAGCAATTAGATAGCTTTGATCAAGCAATGGACCATTTACTCAGTAATGAAGAGCAAAACCATGATATAGACATGATTGAGATGGGTTGAACACGGCCACCTAATTGACCGGTAAAGGCTATTTTCATGATGATTTATTGAGTGTAGCAATCGCTGCAACAGTTAGACGGTGGCTAAACTTTGTGCGTTTGGCATGTGAAGGTGCCCAGCCTGCCAGAAACCGTTCAAAGTCAGCCCAAGCAATATTCACTAGCGGACGCCACTCTTTTTCTATTTCTTGGCTACTAAATGCACTTTGGAATAAACGCAAAGCCGTGTGAAGTTCAGTAAAGTAGTCGTCGATAAGTTGCTCAAACTGAAGCTCAAGAGTCGTTTCATCTAAGCAGCTACCTAAAAAATAGACCACATCTTTAACACCACAACCGCCACCAATGTATTGAAAATCGACTGCCGCAACATGGGCTAAATCATTGGAAAAACAGAAGTTAGCGATCTTTGCATCACCATGGACTAACGTTTTGTATCTGCAATTATTAAGGCTTTTATCAAGCTCAACTGCAGCATCTTTTAATGGGCCTTTTTCCATAGCGTCAAATTCTTTCGCTCTTGTCGCAAGGTGCCAATAAGTCCCAATTGGCCAAAGTTTGTTTGGCCAATTGTCTAGCGGATCATGTTGCATATTGTACGCATGAAAACGTGCTAGCCAATGTAAGCAGATTTTCGAGTTTTCAGCAGAGGCGGTGGTTAATCTAGTCGGAAAACCTTCGCTATCTAAATCGGACATAACGATCATTTTTGAAGAGAGGCAAGACTGACTTAAACTAGCTTGGCCGATAAACTGAGGTAATGCACAAAAGGGTTTTATTTTATTGGCCCAATGTTGATAAAACTCCGCTTCAACATCATAAGATGCCAGCTTTCGTTGATGTGATATGGCGCCACTCCAACCTCGCGGATGCTGCTGAATAACAGGGGGACGAATATGTTTAACGACAAAAGTCATATCCCGAACGTCACTGAACTCGTCTAAATCTGGTTCTACTGTTTCAAAACGTGCTATTTCACCATAACCAGACCAGAGTGTCTGAATTACCTCAGTTTTAATGAAGTGAGTTATTTTAATTATCTCTGACAACAGTTGGTTAAACTCGTGCTCATTATTTTTCAATGTTTTAACCTAAGTGGCGTCAATGCACCATAGTCTAAATAACGAGTCCTTTTGTGGGCATGCAGACATAGCTTATATAAGTTTGGCCTGCCATTTGTTTTTCGAACTCAATAAAGAACATTTTAGCAGTTTGTTTCAGTTAATATTACTGTAGACATAAACGTGGCGAATTAAAAATATTCTATTTTACATCGTCATCATGAATTATCTCTCCATGTAACATATTCTAGTCTTTCTGTAATTGATAGTGCAACTAAAGGTAAGGTCATAGTGTGAGATCCTAAAGAAGCTTCTGCTTTGATACTGATAAATGATAAACGGCGATAGGGTGATGGTTTGGCATTTTATCTAACGGCAGAATAAAATTGTGCAGTGCTAATAAAATTAAAATAATAAAAAGGCTAAGTCACTAATGCGCCTTAGCCTTTATACTTTTCTATTCAGGTAGTGAAATTGTTAACCAACGGTCACTGTGTTCAAAAAGGAGTGACTGTAACTTACCTTGTCCCTCAATATTAACTAAGTTAACCTGCGAGGGCCAAAGATCCTGTAATGCTCCATTTGAAATAGACATTCCTGATATTTTTTTGGGTATGTTTGTTTCCTGATAAATCCACAAGTATTTGCCATCTAACTCTAAGCCGACGAAGTTTAAAGGCAACGGTTTACCATCGTTAGATTCAATTGCAAACTGATGTTGAACATAGTCTGCAAAAGTATTTTGAGTTACTTTACTGCTTAAGATGTCTGCACTCGGGTCAAAAAGATCTCTTACTGCATGTTCTGCATCATGTAGATAGAACTTATGCATGACTTCAATAGTATTAATTCTATGGTTAAAACTAATCGTTGTGACCGCCGTTTTTTGCTGATGAGCATTCACGTTGCCGATCATAAAGAAAAATAGGCTAGCGACTAATACACGGATCTTCATTTATTAAGCAGCCTTATCTGTTTTTAAAGTACTCTCATCATCTTCACTTTTAAGCTCTGTCTTAATGTCCTGCATAATATCGCGTTTAAGTTTGTGCTTACTCTTCTCTTTCTTGTAGGCTTCGATCCTAGACTCAATGATACGACGCGGAAAATAGTTATTATTTAGGTCCACATCTGCGGTTTGCCAGCTCGGGTCAATTTCAACTTCCTTAAGTACTTTGTCAGTCACAATGAGTTTATTCACTGAAGTAGGACTTCTACGCCAGATCTCTGCCGGAATATTAATAGATTCAATCGAACCATCTTCATAAGTGAGCTGTAAAAGAATCGGCATGACTAGGCCGCCTATATTGGAAAACTCGAGTACATAATAGTTTTTGTCTTCTTTCACCGCTCTTTCTATTACGGCAAGCTCCCAAGGCTTAAGGTCTTTTACTAACTTGTTATACTTATTACGCTCTTTATTCGTAACGGTGTACTCATCATTTTCATCATAAAAATCAGTAACGTCTTGATTTAGCTCAACCCAAGTTTTTATGCCTTGTTGCTGATCTTTTATTATCGCCATTGGCACTGGCTTGTCTTGTTCCATTTGACGTTCACGAGCAAAATCAATATCTGGATTTTTGGTATTCATTTGTAACTTATAGATTTTATCTATTGAGATATCAACATGATCTGTGGTGTAAAACCAGCCACGCCAAAACCAATCTAAATCGACACCGGATGCCTCTTCCATTGTTCTAAAAAAATCTGACGGAGTAGGGCGTTTATACTTCCATCGAGTGGCATACTCTTTAAAAGCAAAATCGAACAATTCACGACCCAGTACAACTTCCCGAAGAATGTTCAAGGCGACTGCAGGTTTGGTATAGGCGTTAGGTCCAAACTTTAAAATACTGTCAGATTGTGTCATCACCGGCACTTGTACCGTTGACTTCATGTACTCAATTATATCTCTCGGTTCTCTAGCCCAATGGGCGTCTGTTTCCCACTCTCTCACTGCTAAAGATTCTAAAAAACTGTTCAGCCCTTCGTCCATCCAAGTCCATTGACGTTCATCAGAATTAACGATCATAGGAAAATATATATGGCCGATTTCATGGATCACCACACCAATTAAGAAACGTTTTTCAGACAAGGTATAGGTACGGCTACCATCATCTTGCAACTCTGTACGTGGTCCATTGAAGGTTATCATTGGGTATTCCATGCCACCAACAGGTCCATTTATTGATTGGGCTGTCGGATATGGGTAATCAAAAGAATACTTGGAATAAACTTCCATGGTATGGATGACCGATTCTGTTGAGTATTTCTTCCAGAGATCGCCACCTTCCTTTGGATAGAAAGACATCGCCATAACCAGTGGCCGCTCTGATGATTTTTGCTGATAACCTTTAGCATCCCACATGAATTTTCTTGATGAAGCCCAGGCGAAATCTCTTACATTTTCAGCTTCAAAGTGCCATGTTTTAGTTTTACTGGTAGCGTTCGCTTCATTTTCTAATGCTTCTGCTTCAGTCACAATAAAGACGGGCTTTTGACTGCTTTTTGCTTCTTCAAAACGCTTACGCTGTTTTTTATTTAGCACAGAACTGGCGTTTACTAATTCCCCCGTCGCAGCAACAATATGATCTGCTGGGACCGTGATTTCAACATCATAATCACCAAACTCTAAGGTAAATTCACCACTCCCCAGAAAGGCTTTATTGGTCCAAGCTTCGTAATCAGTATAAGCGTGGAGGCGTGGAAACCATTGAGCTAATTGAAAAATATCGTTGCCACCGTCACGTTTATCTTTAGGGAAATGTTCATAACCAGAACGACCGCCCATCGCTTTTTGATCCGTTATGTTAAAGGCATAATCGAGCTCAAATTCTGTTGTCTTGCCGGGCTTCAATGGTTTCAGTAAATCGATACGCATATTTGTGCCAACGATAGTCGCTGTTAACGGTTTACCATTGATGGTCACTTTACCTATTTCATAGCCGACTTCGTTATCCGCTAAAAATTGTTGGCCGCGTAAGGTCTTTAAGCTTATTTTTGTTGGTTTTCCATCGACACTTTTTGCCAGCTCTGAAGGGCTAGAAAATGTACGAGTACGACTCGCGATAGAGTCTGCCTTGTAATAATTCTGGTCCAGTTGTAACCATAAATATTTTAGGGTATCGGGAGAATTATTTGTATAGGTCACCGTTTGTGTGGCTTCTAAGCGTCTTTTATCTTCTAAAAGAGACGCCTTAATATGATAGTCAACTTGCTGTTGCCAATACTGATGTCCAGGTTCCCCAGCGGCATTTCTGTAAACATTAGGTGTGGGTAGATCGGCATCTAATTGACGAAATTTATCTTCAAAATCGCCTTTAGACTGCTTTATTGCTGAAGCGTAGGCTGGTAGTGCCACACCTGACAAAATCGTAAACGCTACGATTGATGACGTTAGTATTCTGTTCACTGAGTACTTCTCTTATTTTATTGCAGTGATAATGCATCACTACTTATAGTTATTTTTTTATACAGTCAGATAATTATACAGTAGACAATAGGTAAGCAGTCAATGTAACTTAATACTTTGTAACGATTAATCTAGTTTCAGAAAAGGTATTTTTGTAAGGTTTCATGCCATTTATGTGTGGATGCTTCTATAAACTCTCGTTAGAGAAGCCTTCCGCATACAACGTATTAAGTGAAAGATCTACAGTCTCATTTATAGAGGTAGCTGGAAGATTTACATTTTAACGTCACTCGGTTTTTGCGGGAAATGCAGGCGATATGCAGGCTTTAACTTCAAATTTATAACCGTGTGGCATAGTACTATCAGGTGTAATTTGCAAAATTTCATAGTCATTTAATTCAACAACATGCGCATTATTTGTAATCAGGCAACGGGACTTTTCATTCGCTTCCAATTGATAGGCAAAATGCGCAATCAGATCACGTATTTTTTGTGAGTAAAATGTTTTAATTTTTACTGAGTTATTGACTTCATTTTTTATATTTTTCTCTCGTTCTGAGATCTTCTCATCATCTGTATTAGTCGTCATATCAAGATTATTGGCAGATTGTATTGTTGGCTTTATGGATTTATTTCCGGTTATTAGGCTCAATCCTTCCACGTTATCTTTGTTTTCTGTGGTGAGTATTTTAACGATGGTATCTTCTATCGTTGGATTATTATTGGTCAATGTGGGAGGTGTTATTATCGGTTGTTCGTTGGTTAGGAAGAATGATGAACTATAAAAATTATCTTCGATGACAG
>NZ_PJBM01000012.1:0-5610 GCF_002836075.1 Shewanella sp. GutDb-MelDb
CTTGTCTTGAAGCAAAGCTTCACGGTAACCAAGTTGAGCCAACTTAATAATGTATGGCAATGTGGCATTGTTAAGTGCAAAAGTCGAGGTACGAGCAACAGCACCAGGCATATTCGCGACACAATAATGAACAACATCATCAACAATATACGTAGGGTCTTGGTGTGTTGTTGCATGTGAAGTCTCAATACAACCACCTTGGTCGATTGCAACATCTACAATTGCAGAACCTGGCTTCATTGCGGCAATATGCGCTCGAGTGACAAGCTTCGGCGCTGCAGCACCAGGAACAAGTACACCACCAATGACAAGGTCAGCTTCTAAAACATGCTTTTCAATAGCATCAGCTGTTGAATAGATTGCTTTAACTTTATTATCAAACTGTGCATTTAGACGACGTAATGCATCAATGCTACGATCAAGAATAACAACATCAGCGCCTAGGCCTACTGCCATTTGCGCAGCGTTTGTTCCCACCATGCCGCCACCGATAATAACGACTTTAGCAGGTTCAACACCTGGTACACCGCCAAGCAGCATACCACGTCCGCCCATCGACTTTTCAAGTGCCATTGCGCCAGCTTGAATCGACATACGGCCAGCAACTTCAGACATTGGCGCAAGTAAGGGAAGTGCACCACGGTCATCTGTTACCGTTTCATAAGCTATACAAACAGAGCCACTTTTAATAAGGTCTTCTGTTTGTGGTAAATCAGGCGCTAAATGTAAGTAGGTAAATAGAAGTTGGTCTTCTCTTAACATTGCACGTTCTACTGCTTGTGGTTCTTTTACCTTAACAATCATTTCTGATTGGGCAAAAACCTCAGCTGCAGTTGCTAGGATTTTAGCGCCTACATTAACGTAATCTTCATCGGTAAAACCAATGCCAGAGCCAGCACTTGTTTCAATAAAAACCTCATGACCACGTAGAGTCAATTCACGAACGCTAGAAGGTACCATGCCTACACGATATTCGTGGTTTTTGATTTCTTTTGGAACACCTATAATCATCTTAGAGCCTCAATTTCGCATAAAAACCCATTTTCTATGGGTGTAATTGTTATTTTGTTATGCCTGAACGTGAATGTTTCAGGGAAATCTAGTATAGTATTCCTTCGGCAGTTTATGCTGCTGAAGTTTATCTAAACACAGTGTTTTATTTTGTTATAGATGCAATTCAAGGTTGTAAATATGGTTAATAATAAAAAGAGTCCTATAAAAGACTTAGATCGAATCGATAGAAATATACTTAATGAGTTACAACTTGATGGGCGCATTTCCAATGTAGAACTATCAAAACGTGTTGGGCTGAGTCCCACTCCTTGTCTAGAGCGAGTTAAAAGGCTTGAAAAACAAGGATATATCAAAGGATATACAGCATTAGTCAATCCCCACTTTTTGGGTGCATCTTTACTGGTGTTTGTTGAGATCACGTTAAATCGTGATACAGCGGAAGTATTTGATAAGTTTAACGATGCCGTGCAACTACTTGATGATATTCAAGAATGTCATTTAGTTTCAGGTGATTTCGATTACTTATTGAAGACTCGAGTATCCGATATGTCCGCTTATCGTCGTTTATTAGGGGAAACCTTACTTAAACTACCTTCAGTCTCTGATACACGCACTTATGTGGTGATGGAAGAGGTTAAGCAGACGAATCGTGTGGCTATCAATACGACTTCTGAAATGTAATTTTGTTGTTTTCTTGTGCAAGAAGGGCGTCAATCGACTCCCTTCTTTTATACAAAATACAATTGATACAAAATGATGCAAAGATTCCACATGAATAATTATTCACTTTATTGTGTCCAACTCAAACGCTGCAAAATAAACTCATTTCTGGTATCTTACTGACATTATCGTCTTTTTTATTGTAGGCTTGCGATTGTCCAAGGCAACTAGTGTAAAAACCCTTTCCGGCGTACAACGACTATTAGAAGGTAGTCTGATCATCTGTTGCATGATTGCAACTTATATCCTTATTGCGCTAAGCAGTTTTAATGCATCCGATCCCGGCTGGAGCCAATCCCATTTTGATGGAGATATTCAAAACCTCACCGGCGCTGTTGGTGCTTGGTTAGCCGACGTATTACTTTATATTTTCGGTTATACCGCTTATATCATCCCGGTCATTATCGCTTTAACGGGTTGGTCGCTGTTTAAACGCACCCATAGATTGCTAGAAATTGACTACTTTTCTGTAGGCTTGAGATTAATAGGCTTTCTTCTTATTGTGTTTAGCCTTGCAGCATTAGGCAGTATGAACGCAAATGGACTTTACGAATTTTCAGCCGGTGGTGTCACGGGGGATGTAATAGGCCAAGCGATGCTGCCCTACTTTAATCAGTTAGGGACAACACTACTGCTATTATGTTTTGTGGGTGCCGGTTTTACGCTGCTTACTGGTATTAGTTGGCTAACTATTATTGATTTAACTGGCTTCGCGACGTTATGGTGCTTTAAGTCATTACGACAATTACCCGCAAAACTTGTCCCTAATAAAGAAGAAACTGAAGATACTCGCGGTTTCTTATCCGTGGTTGAGCGTTTTCGTGAAAAACGCAGTAAAGAACGGGATGAACAAGAAACGTGTGATGCTAATCTTTATGAGCAGGATGATTCCGTTAACCCAGAAACAGCAAAGAGTGCTAATACTCGGTTAGAACCTAAAATAGAACCTTTATTAACACAGCCATCGCAAGCCATAGAACCAACAATTCAAGCGCCTTGGATTGCAGACGTTCAACCTGAAGTTGAGACGATTGATTTTGACGCAAAAAAATCAACTGGCGCGGTAAACGCAAGCAAACGCATAAATGATGGCAAAGCCAAGATCGTCGATGGCATCGTTATTTTACCTGGCCAAGAGGAAGGTCCGGTGAGCAAAGCTGCGATGGAGCCGCTACCAAGTATTTCATTACTCGATGTACCCAATCGAAAAAGTAACCCCATAAGCCAAGAAGAGTTAGACCAAGTCGGTAGATTAGTCGAAGTTAAACTTGCTGATTTCAACATTACGGCAAAAGTCGTTGGCGTATATCCAGGTCCTGTTATTACTCGTTTTGAGCTCGAACTAGCGCCTGGCGTTAAAGCTTCAAAGATCACTAGTTTATCCAAAGATTTAGCGCGTTCGCTGCTGGCAGAGAGTGTCCGAGTGGTTGAAGTTATACCAGGTAAAGCATTTGTAGGTCTCGAGTTACCTAACAAGTTTAGAGAAACGGTCTTTATGCGTGACGTATTAGATTGCGATGAATTCAGAGATAGTCCATCTCATTTAAGTATGGTACTTGGGGCTGATATCGGCGGTAAGCCCGTCATTGTTGACCTAGGTAAAATGCCACATCTGTTAGTGGCAGGTACCACTGGCTCAGGTAAGTCAGTCGGCGTAAACGTGATGATCACTAGTTTACTGTATAAATCGGGGCCAGATGATGTTCGCTTCATTATGATCGACCCGAAGATGTTAGAACTTTCAGTTTATGAAGGGATCCCACATCTGTTGTGTGAGGTTGTTACTGATATGAAAGAAGCGGCTAACTCACTTCGCTGGTGTGTCGGTGAAATGGAGCGTCGCTATAAGCTCATGTCAGCTCTTGGGGTACGTAACCTTAAAGGCTATAACCTTAAAATTAAAAATGCTAAAGAGGCTGGCGAACCCATTGTCGATCCTCTATGGAAATCATCCGACAGCATGGAACCCGAAGCGCCAGAGCTCGATAAGCTCCCTTCAATCGTTGTTGTCGTTGATGAATTTGCCGACATGATGATGATTGTGGGTAAAAAGGTTGAAGAGCTTATTGCACGTATCGCGCAAAAAGCACGTGCGGCAGGCATACATTTAATATTAGCGACGCAGAGACCATCGGTTGATGTTATTACAGGTTTGATTAAAGCAAACATTCCAACTCGTATGGCTTTCCAAGTGTCTTCACGAATCGATTCAAGAACGATTTTGGATCAACAAGGCGCAGAAACCTTATTAGGTATGGGTGACATGCTTTATTTGCCACCGGGCACGAGTGTTCCTAGTCGCGTCCATGGCGCCTTTATTGACGATCATGAAGTACACAAGGTTGTTGCTGATTGGCATGCTCGCGGAAAACCACAATACATTACAGATATTTTACAAGGCTCAGCAGAAGGAGAGCAGGTGTTGCTTCCTGGTGAGGCCAGCGAATCTGACGAAGATACTGATGTGTTATACGATGAAGCAGTGGCATTTGTTACCCAAACGCGTCGCGGATCAATCTCTAGTGTGCAACGAAAATTCAAAATTGGTTATAACCGCGCGGCACGGATTATTGAACAAATGGAACTTCAAGGTGTAGTTAGTGCCCAAGGCCACAATGGGAACCGTGAAGTATTAGCACCGCCTCCACCTAAAGACTTTGATTAATTTCAATAAGTTTAGCGGATGAATTTGTGGTTATGAATAATGAAGACACTCAATATCAGTGTTGTGCCTAGGGCGCAACCGGGAGAACCAACATGAATAGACTTATCGCTATGGCGATGGCAGGGTTACCTTTATTAGCGCATTTTTCAGTTCAAGCGGATGCTTCTGAGGAGCTAAAAGTAAAGCTTGCCGAAATCAATAACCTTAAAGCCAATTTTAGTCAGACCGTCACCGATATTAATGACAAAGTGATTCAGACGGGTGAAGGTATTTTTGCACTGGCGCAGCCAAATCAATTTTACTGGCACTTAACCGCGCCGGATGAATCATTGATTGTCGCCGACGGTACTGATGTATGGATCTACAATCCTTTTGCAGAAGAGGTGTCGGTTATGGATGTTAACCAAGCAATAAGTGCATCTCCTATCGCCTTACTTGTCCATTCTGATCCGCAAACATGGTCACAATACCAGGTTGAAAATAATGGCCAATGTTTTGAAATAAGCCCAATAGATAAAGAGGCTGGCGTGTCGGAAGTTGAGGTCTGCTTTAACGAGCTAACATTGACTAAAATGGTGCTAAAAGATCAACAAGGCAATACCAGTAACTTTACTCTTACAGATCAAACCCATGTAACCGAGAGTGAAGGTAATTTATTTGAATTTATCGTGCCTGAAAATGTTGATATTGATGATCAACGTTTGAAGTCTAGTCATTAAGAGTGTTCCGTGAGTAGTTTAAGTTTAAATTTCGCACCCGATTTTAGGCCTCTAGCGGCTAGAATGCGCCCGGAAACATTAGCGCAATATGTTGGACAACAACATTTATTGGGCGAAGGGCAACCGTTAAGGCAAGCACTTGAAGCTGGAAGAGCTCACTCCATGATGTTTTGGGGGCCACCAGGAACAGGTAAAACCACACTGGCAGAGCTTGTAGCCAGTCATGTTAATGCCCATGTTGAACGTATTTCTGCCGTCACCTCAGGTGTTAAAGAGATTAGAAGTGCAATAGAACATGCAAAAAATGTTGCTCAATCTCGTGGGCAACGTACTTTACTTTTTGTTGATGAAGTTCATCGTTTTAATAAAAGCCAACAAGATGCCTTTTTACCGTTTATAGAAGATGGAACGGTGATTTTTGTTGGTGCAACAACTGAAAATCCTTCTTTTGAGATAAATAACGCACTCTTATCGCGTGCACGTGTGTATCTG
>NZ_PJBM01000013.1:0-5599 GCF_002836075.1 Shewanella sp. GutDb-MelDb
TGCCCTGATGTGATGTCCCCCAATAGGAAGTTCATCACCCTCTTTCAGGTCTATATCAATTGATTTGACAGCTGCCGCCTGACTGTAAACAATCTGCGCACCGGTTTTTTGTCGGATTAAACCAGCAGAAGTGATGTGGTCGGCATGAATATGCGTTTCAATGATATAGAGAAGCTCGATACCAAGCTCTTCAATATATTGCAGGTCTCGTTGCAGATGTTCTTTAACCGCATCAATAATCGCCCCTTCATGGGTTTTTGGATCTCCCAGCAGGTAGGTGTACGTACAACTATCCCTATCAAACAGTTGCTTTACATATAAAGGACGCTGGGTGCTTGTGATTAGCATGGTGATTTGTCCGTACTCATGTATTCGTTCTTGAAAGTATAGCGAGTGTCTTTAGTATAATGTTAATAAGTACCTGTATTTAATCTCTAGACTCTGTTATCTGTTATCTGCACAAAAAAGGCACCTTTATAGGTGCCTTTGCATTACTGTAGGTAATCGTTAATACATCATCCCGGGAAACAAGCCTTTAACGCCGGCCGCAATAACTTCAATGCCTATGGAAAGCATCAACAACCCCATCAGACGAGTAATCACGTTAATGCCTGTGTTGCCCAGCACTTTAAATATAACAGGGGCCATACGAAACAGGCTAAAACTCAATAGTCCAAACAAAATAATCGTAATAGACATACCAATTAGATTTTCTAAAGTCTTATACTCAGCGGCAGTGACAATAACCGAACTAATAGCACCAGGGCCTGCCATTAAAGGAAGGGCAAGCGGCACAACCGCAACGGATTCCATACCAGATGCTTCTCGATCTTCCTCTTTGTTGCGTTTAACTTCACCTAGCTTACCTTGCAACATCGACATCGCGATGATGCAAATAAGAGTACCACCGGCGATCCTAAACGCTGAGAGAGAAATGCTGAACATATTCAAAATATGTTGCCCAGCAAAAATGGTGACTAACAGTATGATCACCACGGCAAGGTTAGCCACTTTGCCGGTTTGATTGCGTTCAGCTATCGTTTGGTGACTGGTTAAGCTCACAAATACAGGTAACAATCCAACTGGATTGATGATTGCTACTAACCCTAGAAAAAACTTAAAATAAATAGTTAAATCCAACGTCTTATCCTCTGCGGTTGAGCGCGTTATTGATGATATAAAAAAAGTTGCGCTACTCTAACGCAACTCCTTAAAAAGGAAAAATGAGTTTATCTAACCAAAATCACAATTTTGAATAAATTTTATTAAAGCATTTACACGGCGCGTTGCTGCAAAAACGTAACACTCTGTTGCTAACATAGTTATTTTATTACAGATAGCAACATTTTTGCGGCATTGATCACGGTCAAACTGGCCATTTGAGTGTAATTTTTCTTCATAGGGTCTAAAGATAGTCAGAGAAAGGTTAGCAAACCCAAATTTTGCTAAATTTTTTTAGGATACACACTATGACAGTCACCAATGAGCAAGACCTCAATAATCTGGTAAGCAAAGTCGCTGAAGCGCAGCGACAATTTGCCGAATTCTCACAAGAGCAGGTCGATATTATATTCAGGGCAGCCGCGCTTGCTGCTGCAGATGCACGAATACCATTAGCTAAAATGGCGGCAACCGAAACGAGAATGGGTGTACTTGAAGATAAAGTGATTAAGAACCACTTTGCCTCAGAATATATCTACAACAAATATAAAGATGAAAAGACCTGTGGGATCATATCTGAAGACCCAACTTTCGGGACGATTACTATCGCGGAGCCTGTCGGTATCATCTGTGGTATTGTGCCCACCACAAACCCGACTTCAACCGCGATATTCAAAGCACTCATAAGCCTTAAAACCCGTAATGGGATTATCTTCTCGCCTCATCCTAGAGCTAAACAATCCACAACCACAGCTGCACGAATAGTGCTAGAAGCTGCAGTTGCTGCTGGTGCACCTAATGATATTATCGGCTGGATTGATGAACCATCTGTGGCATTATCAAATCAACTGATGACACACCCAAATATTAATCTCATTTTGGCCACGGGTGGCCCCGGAATGGTTAAAGCCGCCTATTCATCAGGCAAACCTGCCATTGGCGTGGGAGCGGGCAATACGCCTATTGTCATTGATGAAACCGCTGATATTAAACGAGCGGTTAGCTCTATATTAATGTCAAAAACATTTGATAACGGGGTGGTATGTGCCTCTGAACAAGCCGTGGTGGTGGTCGATGAGATCTATGATGTAGTCAAAGAGCGTTTTATCAGCCACGGTGGTTACATGTTAAGCACTGAAGAAACGGCTTTGATGCAAAACGTCATTCTTAATAATGGTGGATTGAATGCCGATATCGTGGGTCAAAGTGCCGCTACCATTGCCAAAATGGCGGGTATTGATGTACACAAGAATACCAAAGTGCTTATTGGTGAAGTGACCGATATAGATGAAGCCGAAGCCTTCGCCCATGAAAAACTGTCTCCGCTGCTGGCTATGTATCGCGCTAATGATTTCGAAGATGCAATGGATAAAGCTGAAGCGCTCGTCACGCTAGGCGGCATTGGTCATACATCCGGGCTATATACCAATCAAGATACGCAAACCGATCGCGTTGAAGCATTTGGCTTTAGAATGAAAACAGCGCGTATCCTAATCAATACTCCGGCATCACAAGGCGGAATTGGGGATCTTTATAACTTTAAACTCGCACCATCATTAACCTTAGGTTGCGGTTCATGGGGCGGTAACTCAATATCTGAAAATGTTGGCCCAAGCCATCTTATCAATAAAAAAATGGTCGCTAAGAGGGCTGAAAACATGTTGTGGCACAAACTTCCATCCTCTATCTATTTCCGCCGAGGTAGCCTGCCGATTGCATTAGAAGAGTTATCAGATAAAAAACGAGCACTTATCGTGACAGATAAATATCTGTTTAATAATGGCTACTGTGATGAAACAATTAAGATATTGAAGAGCCAAGGTCTCGAAACCGAAGTGTTTTACGACGTTGAAGCTGACCCTACAATGCTCATCGTGAATCAAGGTGCAAAAGTGGCTCAAAGCTTTCAACCTGACGTTATTATTGCACTCGGTGGTGGCTCTCCTATGGATGCGGCTAAAATTATATGGGTCATGTACGAACACCCTGATGTCGATTTTGCCGACTTAGCACTGCGTTTTATGGATATCCGTAAACGTATCTACAAATTTCCAAAGCTAGGTAAAAAAGCCATGATGGTGGCCATACCTACAACCTCAGGTACAGGCTCTGAAGTTACCCCATTTGCGGTAGTTACAGATGAAAAGACCGGGATGAAATATCCGATTGCAGACTACGAGCTAACGCCAAACATGGCAATTATTGATCCTAATCTCGTCATGAATATGCCGAAATCACTAACGGCCTTTGGGGGAATTGATGCCATCACCCATGCACTTGAAGCTTATGTCAGCGTGATGTCAAATGAATTCAGTGATGGTCAAGCACTGCAAGCGCTCGATTTGCTGTTTACTCATTTACCTGCTGCATATGAACACGGTGCCAACGCACCTATCGCCCGAGAGAAAGTCCATAATGGGGCTACAATAGCCGGGATCGCATTCGCCAACGCATTTCTAGGCGTCTGTCACTCAATGGCCCACAAACTCGGGGCTGAGTTTCATTTAGCCCATGGACTCGCTAATGCTTTACTAATTAGCAATGTCATTCGTTTTAATGCGACAGATATGCCGACTAAACAGGCTGCGTTTAGCCAATATGATAGACCGAAAGCACTGTGTCGCTACGCCAAAATTGCAGAACACTTAAAACTTAATGGCACCCAAGGTGAAGGCATTACAGATGAAGAAAAAGTCGAGGCTCTACTTAAAGAAATTGATGCTCTCAAGGAGAAGATTGGCATTCCAAGCTCAATCCAAGCTGCCGGCGTCAACGAAGCCGATTTCATCGCAAAATTAGATGAGCTTGCCGAAGATGCATTTGACGATCAATGCACAGGTGCAAACCCACGCTTCCCGCTTATTGCAGAGCTAAAGCAAGTTCTATTGAGCAGTTATTACGGTAATGATTATATCGATGAATAATCTGCTTATAGGTTCGCAATTCTAGTCACCATAACGAAAAAAGACTAGCCAACTTGGCTAGTCTTTTTTACTTCTAAGAACTTATAATTAGCGGCTGCTCTTTCTCTTTCCGCTTAAACATTCTCATACATTCAATCTACAGACTCTTTTAACCTTACACGTATATGTTCAGCAATAATACACACTGCGCCTCCGGCTAAATAAGCAACTAAATCTCCCACATCAAATGTCGCACCTAAAATGATACTTAACACTGTGGCTGATTTGATCCCCAGCAGTTCAGCTATATTTAAATACTGCGAAAACTCAACACAAAAGGCGATGAGTATGGTGATTGCCACCAGCGTTCTAGAAGTTAAATTAATAAAACTCGATAGCAAATAATATAGCCACACAACAACCAGAGCATCGCCTAAAATTGGCCGAATAAACGCATCTCGAACAAAAAGAGCAATAAAAATTAGCACCAGTAATAATACCAAGCTGGTAAGCGCACGTCCCAAGGAGAAATGTAAATAAGTAAGGTCTACTTTATGTCCTCTATCAATCATTCCTTTATGAGTTGTCATCCACAACCTCTATTTCACTCATTTTAGTTTCATGCTTTTTTGCTTCTGGTAAAGCGTCGCCGCTTCGTTGGTACCAATCTACATTTCTTGTAAGTAGCATCAACAAGCTTAAAATGGCAAAGCAAAGTAAGCTTCCCATTAACAAAGCATAGCTTTCAGCCTGAAGCAGGCCAAACAATAAACCATAAAGAGCGATTAGACAGACACCAAATAACTTGCCATGTTTGCCATTATGTAACATACCACCGACATAGCCGCTCAGTAATACCGTAGAGGCTATAGCTGATAAGACATAAGCCCAATTAAAGCCAATATGCTCACTTAAAGAGATAAGTAATAGATAAAATAGCGCCAATGCTAGGCCAACAAAACCATACTGGACAGGGTGCATTAAACGAGCTTGAAACAGTTCCAATAAAAAGAAACTCGCAAATACAAGCGTAATAATCAACAACGAATAATTCACTGCTCTATGGGATTTAAGGTAATGATCAACAGGCTCAATTAAATCAACTCCCATTTGACGACGTTCCAGCTCAACACATGCCGTAGAATCGGCCATGCAACGTTCAAACAGCTGACTAATATTTGAAGAAAAGTTGTTGCTTTGCCATTGCGCGTTAAATCCTTTAGCAGAGATCTCAGACGAGATCGGTAAAAAGTCACCAATAAAACTCGGATGAGGCCACTTAGATCTCATTTCAATGCTGGATACTTTACCGATTGGCGTAACCTGAATCGACTCCATACCTTGCAGTAAAAAGTTTAAGTCATAGGCCATTGGAGCCGAAACTGTAAGCTGATTTATATCAAGATTGATATGAAACCCTTGAGCAAACTGATTAAGCCCAGTTCCCGGTTTCACCTCAATGCTTTTGCCCCCTAACGTCATCTTGTTGAGTTTTATCAGTCCCCTGCTATCACGGACACCTACAACCATTGAAA
>NZ_PJBM01000014.1:0-5426 GCF_002836075.1 Shewanella sp. GutDb-MelDb
ACCAACACCAGAAGCCAAAGCTTGTGATTTTGTTCTATTTGGTACCAAGGGCGACCTCGCTAAGCGGAAGTTGCTGCCATCTCTATATCAGCTAGACAAAGCAAACTTATTAAATGTAGAGACCAAAGTACTAGGCGTTGCAAAAGATGACTTTACTCAGGAAGAGTATCGTGAATTAGTTACAACGGCATTGAAGACATTTGTAAAAGACGAGTTATGTGAAGAAACCGTAAACCGTTTTTTAGACCGCTGTCATTATATAGGAACAAACTTTACGGATTCTGAAGGGTATAAAGCATTCCATGATGTTTTAGAGCCTGAAAAAAGAGTGATGGTGAGCTATTTTGCTACGCCTCCTTCTATTTTTGGTGATATATGCCGTTGCTTAAATGAACAAAATCTTATCTTCCCTGATTCTCGCGTTGTATTAGAAAAACCTATTGGTTCAGATCTCGCCACCTCTAAAATTATAAATGACCAAGTTTCTGCCCACTTCAATGAAGATCAAGTTTATCGAATTGATCACTACTTAGGTAAAGAAACGGTTCAAAACCTGCTTGCACTGCGCTTTGCCAATTCTTTGTTCGCTTCAAAATGGGATAATCGTACGATTGACCATGTGCAATTAACCGTTGCTGAAGAAGTGGGTATTGAAGGGCGTTGGGGCTACTTTGATAAAGCGGGTCAGATGCGCGATATGATCCAGAATCATCTACTGCAGGTATTGACGCTGGTTGCTATGGACCCGCCAGTCAACCTAGATGCTGATAATATTCGTGATGAAAAAGTAAAAGTGCTTAAATCACTACGGCCGATAAATTCAGACAATATTCACGAAAATACCGTGCGTGGGCAGTATTCTAGTGGTTTCTTAAAAGGGGCTCCTGTTCCTGGCTATTTAGAAGAAGAAGGCGCAAATGTTCATTCTAATGCTGAAACCTTCGTTGCGCTTCGAGTTGATATTGATAACTGGCGTTGGGCTGGCGTGCCGTTCTATTTAAGAAGTGGCAAACGTATGCCGTTTAAGAGCTCTGAAATTGTGGTTTATTTCAAAAATCCACCACATAACTTATACCGCTCAAACTACCGTAATTTGCCGCCAAACAAGCTTACTATCCGATTACAGCCTCATGAAGGGGTTGAGATCCAAATGCTAAATAAGGTCCCTGGTCTTGGTGAAAAGCAGCGTCTTCAGACGACCAAGCTAGATTTGAGTTTTTCTGACACCTTTAAAAATGAGCGCATTGCCGATGCATATGAGCGTTTGTTATTAGAAGCGATGTTGGGTAATCAGGCACTGTTTGTTCGTCGTGATGAAGTAGAACAAGCGTGGAGCTGGGTTGATGGCATCATCCAAGCTTGGGAAGAAACAGACGAAAAACCTAAGCCATATCCTGCGGGCACCTGGGGACCTGTTGCTTCAATCGCCCTGATTACTAAAGACGGCCGTTCTTGGGATGAGTAAGGGATAAAGATGATTAAAGAAACTGTGTTCAAATCATTCGACAGCAAAGATGCGCTTGAAGCGCAACTTGCAGACCGAATCGCCAACCAGTTACAAGAAGCTGTTGATGCCAAGGGCAAAGCGAGTTTAGTTGTTTCTGGCGGTTCGACACCTTTAAAGCTTTTTGAGTTATTAAGTAAGAAGTCTATCGATTGGAATGACGTTTATATTACGTTAGCGGATGAACGCTGGGTCGACAACGACCATAGCGACTCTAATGAGAGACTGGTTAGAAATAACTTACTTAAAAACCGTGCCGCTAGCGCCAAGTTCTGTGGTTTGAAGAATATGTACTCTACTCCAGAAGAGGGTCGAGTAATGACCATGGAGCAGTTGGCACATTTTCCAAAACCGTTTGATGTTGTAATACTCGGAATGGGAAATGACGGACATACTTGTTCTTGGTTTCCTTGCGCAGAAGCACAAGAGCTTGAAAATGCACTCACAACAAATGACTTATGTGTAGCAGTAACCCCGGGTAGTGCTCCACATGCACGTATATCGCTTTCAAAGGCAGCCATTTTGGCTAGCCGTCAAATCTATTTACATATTGTTGGTGAACAGAAACTTGATGTTTATCGACTCGCGTTAGCAAACGACGACAGCAGTGAAATGCCGATCAGAGCGGTTCTCGATCAACATAAAACACCTGTCGATGTTTACTGGAGCGCCTAAGGAGTGATTATGCACACCGTTGTACAGTCTGTTACAGACAGAATTATTGAACGAAGCAAAGATTCCCGCGCAAAGTACCTTGCGGCTTTAGATGATGCAAAAAATAGAGGCGTTCATCGTAGTGCATTGAGTTGCGGTAATTTGGCTCATGGTTTTGCGGCGTGTAATCCCGCGGATAAATCAGCGATTAAACAGCTCACAAAAGCTAATATCGGCATTATCACCTCATTTAACGACATGTTATCTGCGCATCAGCCCTATGGCGAGTATCCAGATCTGTTAAAGCAGGCTTGTAATGAAATCGGCAGTGTAGCGCAAGTCGCCGGTGGTGTACCTGCAATGTGCGATGGTGTAACGCAAGGTCAGCCCGGAATGGAGCTGAGCTTATTAAGCCGTGAAGTTATCGCAATGGGCACGGCTGTTGGTCTATCACATAATATGTTCGACGGCGCATTGTTGCTTGGTATTTGCGATAAAATCGTACCTGGGCTGCTTATTGGCGCACTCAGTTTTGGTCACCTTCCAATGCTGTTTGTACCCGCAGGACCGATGAAGTCAGGCATTCCTAATAAAGAGAAAGCCCGTATTCGCCAGCAGTATGCTCAAGGTAAAATTGATCGAGAAGCACTGCTAGATGCTGAGTCAAAGTCTTACCATAGTGCCGGTACTTGTACCTTCTATGGTACGGCAAACAGTAACCAGTTGATGCTCGAAGTTATGGGTCTGCAGTTACCCGGTTCCTCTTTTGTGAATCCTGATGATCCTTTACGTGAAGTCTTAAGTAAAACAGCAGCCAAACAGGTTTGTCGTCTGACCGAAATGGGCACGCAGTACACACCGATTGGACATATTGTATCTGAAAAATCTGTCGTTAACGGTATCGTCGCATTACTAGCAACTGGTGGTTCAACTAACTTGACGATGCATATCGTTGCTGCAGCTAGAGCTGCAGGCGTTATTGTCAATTGGGATGATTTCTCTGAACTTTCCGATGCAGTGCCATTACTGGCACGCGTTTATCCTAATGGCCATGCCGATATTAACCATTTCCACGCAGCTGGTGGCATGGCATTTCTGATTAAGGAACTGCTCGATGGCGGTCTTTTGCATGAAGATGTGCAAACGGTTGTAGGTTTTGGACTAAAGCGCTATACGCAAGAGCCGCAGATTAGAGATGGACAGCTGACGTGGGTCGATGGCCAGCGTACCAGTTTAGACGAAGAAGTATTAACCAGTTTAAATACGCCGTTCCAAGTCAATGGCGGCTTGAAGTTATTGAAAGGTAACTTAGGCCGAGCGGTTATCAAAGTATCAGCCGTGGCAGAGCAGCATCGTATTGTTGAAGCGCCAGCCATTGTGATTGATGATCAGAATAAGCTGGAAGCAATCTTTAATGCCGGTGACTTAGATAAAGACTGTGTTGTGGTAGTGAAAGGACAGGGCCCTAAAGCCATTGGTATGCCTGAACTACACAAGTTAACCCCCATACTGGGTACGCTCCAAGATCGAGGTTATAAGGTCGCTTTACTGACTGATGGCCGCATGTCTGGTGCATCGGGTAAGGTTCCTGCCGCTATTCACTTAACGCCAGAAGCGCTTGATGGAGGCTTAATTGCCAAAATCCAAAATGGTGATTTAGTCCGTGTTAACGCCACGACAGGCGAATTAAGTCTTTTAGTCGATGAAGCTGAGCTTCTCGCTAGAACCGCTGAAAAAGTTGATCTACACAAATCAAGCTATGGCATGGGACGTGAACTCTTCGGAGCGCTAAGAGCTAGCCTAAGTAGTCCTGAAACGGGTGCCCGTAGTACTAGCGCCATCGATGAAAATTATTAAAGACTAAGGAAGAGTAACGCAATGCTTGAGAATAACTGGTTAATTCAACCACAAGATATTTTTGATCGCAGCCCTATTGTTCCTGTCATGGTGATCAATAAGATTGAACATGCAGTACCATTAGCAAGAGCACTTGTTGCAGGCGGTATTAGTGTTTTAGAAGTAACTTTGCGCACTGACTGCGCATTAGAAGCGATTAGTAAAATTGCTAAAGAAGTGCCTGAAGCATTAGTCGGCGCAGGTACTATTCTAAATGAAGTTCAGTTAGCTCAAGCTGTAAAAGCTGGCGCTCAGTTTGTT
Organism: Shewanella sp. GutDb-MelDb; assembly: GCF_002836075.1. Taxonomy (NCBI): domain Bacteria; kingdom Pseudomonadati; phylum Pseudomonadota; class Gammaproteobacteria; order Alteromonadales; family Shewanellaceae; genus Shewanella; species Shewanella sp. GutDb-MelDb. The sequence continues at coordinate 4,316 of NZ_PJBM01000014.1, forward strand.
ATCACGCCTGGTGCTACCACTGAACTGCTAAAAGCTGCAATGGCAGGTACTACACCGTTGATCCCAGGTGTAGCAAGTATCTCTGAAGTAATGGCAGGCATGGAGCTTGGATATAAGAACTTTAAGTTTTTTCCTGCAGAAGCGTCTGGCGGTGTTAATGCCCTTAAAGCATTTTCAGGCCCATTAGCGGATATTCGTTTTTGCCCAACGGGCGGTATTACCCCAAGTAGTTACAAAGACTATTTGGCGCTTAAAAATGTTGATTGTATTGGTGGCAGCTGGATAGCGCCGACTGATGCAATGGAGCAGGGCGATTGGGACAGAATCACCGCTTTATGTAAAGAAGCCATTAGTGCGCTTTAATCTACATTAGTTTTAGCTTGCTTCAGGCGAGCTATTTTAACTAAACCCCTAAAGTAAAAAAGCTACCTATACGGTAGCTTTTTCTTTATCTGCTGTTACAACTATTTTTGTTTATCACCTGAATAAGAAAAAGGTGATTCAACTTTCCAGATTCTATAACGTACTTGGCTATTTTCAGGCAGGTATATCACTTTAGGTAATCTGCTGTCATAGCGCATCTTCAAATCCGTTGTAATAGGGAGGAACTTCTCTGTTAATGCTTGATCAAAACAAGCCATCATCGTGCTCGGACCTGCAGATATGCTCTCTACTTCATAATAGCTAAAACCCCAGCCCTGTACTGATTTTTGAATGACCTTTCCCGAAAGCCCATGCTTATTGCAATCGACCATTTTGGTTTGCCCGATTTGGATCTCTAGCATGTAGTCAGCTTCGTTCTCTAGTGTTTTAAGCGTCAGTATATGTTGGACTTGACCCTCTTTAGGCGCAGGAAACATTTTCGAGTTTTCCTGTGACACGTAATTTGAGGCTGAATAAGTTTGTGCGTTAACCATCTGCCCATTTTCTCCACTCGGGTGCTTAGGTGAGGTTGCATTAGCTGAAAAAGTACAAACAGAGAGTAGAAGACCTGATGTCAGCGTAAAAGAACGGATTTGTTTGTTAGTCAATAAGTTGAAAATCATAATATCTCCAAAAATAAATATAGGGTGTACTTGTTTGATATGTCTCTATAAACGGCATTAAAATC
>NZ_PJBM01000015.1:0-5314 GCF_002836075.1 Shewanella sp. GutDb-MelDb
TGAGTTTGTCGTTTTCTCGGGTTTTTAGCCCCGGTTAAATCAACAATATGCAGTAAGTTAGCCCCTTGCTCTTGGTAAGATTGCAGCTGTGCTAACGGGCTTAAGTCAAATGTCGTCTGTTGGTTGTAATCGCCTTGATAGAGACGAACCACTTGGCCTTCTATTAGATCAATTGCAGGTATTATCATGATTGCCTCTGGTACGGTTTGCTTCTTGCTAAGGTGGACTGAGTCATGGTTAAGAAGTTTTTAAGCATCTTTGCCCCCACTGCAGCGCTCTTTTCCGGGTGAAACTGCAGGCCAATAAAATTATCTTTGGCGATGGCTGCGCTAAATTGCTCACCGTGTTCAGCTGTTGCTATGGTGTATTCACTGATTGGCGCTCGGTAGCTATGGACAAAATACACATAGGCGCCAGTGTCGATACCGTTGAATATGGGATGCGCTGAAGGGGTGATCTGATTCCAGCCCATGTGCGGCAGCGGTAGCCCTTTACTGTCCAATTGCTCAATATCCGTTGGGATCAAACCTAAACATTCGCAATCGGTTGCCGTTGCGCCACGCTCTTTAGAGACTCGGGTCAGCATTTGCATGCCCAAACAGACGCCTAGCACGGGTTGAGTTAAGGCTTTAATAACCTCTACCAACTGTTTGTTGTGTAATGACGCCATCGCAGCCCCCGCTGTGCCGACTCCGGGCAGGATCACCCGGGTCGCTGCCTTGATTGCCGTTATGTCGTCAGTCACCACTAAGTTTTTACGCTCATCAACAGAGAGTAAACGCTCAAAGGCGTAGCGAACAGAACTTAAATTGGCGCAGCCGGTATCGATAATGACCGTGGACCCTGTCACCGCAGCATCTTCGATAATCTGACTTTGGGCCTCTATTTTGCTCATAGCACACCTTTACTCGATGGCAGCGAATCACCTTCAATCGCAACAGCTTGGCGTAAAGTGCGACCAAGCACCTTAAACAGACTCTCAACTTTGTGGTGGTCGTTATCGCCGACGGTGGTTAAGTGCAAAGTGCAACGTAGGCCATCAGCAAAGGAGCGGAAGAAGTGCGGTACCATCTCTGTTGCCATCGTACCGACCATTTCACGCTCAAATTCGGCTGAAAACTTGATAAAGGGACGACCCGATAGATCGAGTAGACACTCGGCACTGGCTTCATCCATTGGGATGGACTGTTCAAATGCATTGCCAAATCGTGCAATACCGCGTTTGTCGCCTAATGCTTGACGCAATGCATCACCAATCGCCAACGCAGTGTCTTCAACGCTATGGTGATCATCAATCTCCAGATCGCCATCAACGTTAACGTCCATCTTAAAGTTACCGTGAGTCGAAATTTGCTCCAGCATATGGTCGAAAAAGCCGATGCCAGTATCGATACTGCCTTTTACGCCAGAGTCCAAATCGATAGTCACCTTGATATCAGTCTCTTTGGTGGTGCGTATGACCGTCGCAATACGGTTTTTACTCAGTAGCTTATCGGCAATATCATCCCAGGTAAGATTTTGTGGGTGGTACTGTAATCCTTGGATCCCCATTGCATCTGCGAGGCCCATATCTGTCTCACGATCACCAATAACGGCTGACTGGGTAAAATCGATACGGCCTGTTGTCAGGTACGTTTTAACAAGGCCAAGCTTAGGTTTGCGGCAGCTGCAGTTTTCATCATTGAAATGTGGGCAAATAAGCACGTCGTCAAACTTCACGCCTTGGCTGCTCAAAATTTGCATCATCATGTCTTGCGGCGCATCAAAATCATCTTTAGGGAAAGACGGAGTGCCTAGGCCATCTTGGTTGCTGACCATGACAAGACGATAGCCTGCTTTTTGTAGCTTCAATAATGCAGGAATGACATTGGGCTCAAAAACTAACTTTGCCAAGCTATCGACTTGCTTGTCAGTGATTGGCTCTTCGATAATAGTGCCGTCACGGTCGATAAAGAGTATTTTCTGTTTCATAGCGGTGATACCTTTCAGATTTTTAGATTGAATGGCTTAACCTAGGGTCGAACCATTATCATTGTTATTCTTGTTAATTCGACGCTGAAAACAGGCTAATTAAATAATCTGTTTGCGACCGGTTTGAGAAACTAAAGCGAATCGAGTCTGCTAAACGGCTATCGCTGTAACTTCTGGCGATGACGCCAGCTTGAGTCAATTTTTGTTGCACGGTCGTTTTATCGCTAAATTGGGCCAATACGTAGTTGCCATGTGCATTCACTACCGTCGCACCATAGGCTTGTAAAGCGTGTGCTAACCGCAAGCCTTGCTGGCTCATGTCATCAACTTGGCTTTGCATCGTCAGTAACCCTTGCGGGCTGAGTGCTTTTACCGCTAAATCACTCACGGGGAGCGGCACCGGGTAGGGGGCGATCACTCGCATGCACATATCAATAATGTCAGGATTTGCTAGTAAAAATCCACAACGGGCGCCCGCTAACGCAAATGCTTTTGACAAGGTACGCAGTACCACTAGGTTGGCTCTACTTTCAACAAGATCAGCTACCGAATACTCGGGGCTAAACTCAATATACGCTTCATCGACGACAATGATCCGCTCAGGGTTACTGTCAATCACCTTGATAAGTTCGGCTTTAGCGATAACGCTGCCGGTTGGATTATTCGGGTTGCAGATAAACACAATTTTGGTGTTTGCGTTATAGGCACAGTCGTCGAGTTGAGAGGCATAGTCACTTGGCAGCTGGAAATCATCAGTCAATTGCAGCGCGGTTACGGCGACATTGGCGGTCTTTGCACTGATGGCATACATGCCATAAGTAGGGCCGAAAGTTGCAATCGCATCTTGTGCTGGAGTACAAAAAGTACGAATGAGGATTTCAATCGCTTCATCTGCGCCGCGTCCCGTTAATATGCAATTACTAGCAACACCACTATAGCGGCTATAAGCGTCTATCAATGCAGAGGGTTGGCACTCTGGATAGCGGTTTACGCCTTCTAAACTGCTGTTATTAAACGGTGATTCATTGGCGTTTATCCAGATATCTCCTTGACCACCGATACGCCGCGCAGATTGATAGATTTGTAGATCTAACAGTTCTGGTCTGGCTAGGCGCTGGGCAAGGTTTTTTGCAGTTGTCATCACGCCTCCAGAGCTTGGTTGTTGATTGCGGCAATACGCAGCGCAACCGCATTTTTATGAGCATCGAGCTGCTCTGCTGCAGCCAATATCATCACGGTATCGCTTAAAGAGACTAAGCCTTCAGGGGTCAGTTCTTGCACCGTAAATCGGCGGCTAAAATCCGCTAAAGACAAGCTTGAAACCGTTTTGCTGTAGCCGTATGTGGGTAATACGTGATTAGTACCGCTGGCATAATCCCCCACAGATTCTGGAGTATAAGGCCCTAGGAAAACTGATCCAGCAGCGCGGATGTTGACCAGAATATCTCTGGGTTGTGCCGTTTGAATGATTAAGTGCTCTGGTCCATAACGATTTGACACCGCTGCAGCTTCTATCATGTTGCTCACCAGCAATGTGCGGCTGCAACCGAGCGCCGTTTTAGCCACCTCTGAGCGAGAAAGTAGCGCTAGTTGCTGGGTTAATGCCTGATTAACCTGGTCTGCAAGTATGCTTGAGTCGGTAACGAGCATGACTTGGGAGTCAGGGCCGTGTTCTGCTTGCGATAACAGATCGGCAGCAACGAATTCGGCATTGGCGTCAGCATCTGCAATCACCAATACTTCTGATGGACCCGCAGGCATATCGATACTGACCGTTGCGCGATTATCTTGGCTCACTGCGCGCTTTGCTTCGGTGACAAAACGGTTACCAGGGCCAAAAATCTTATCGACCTGCGGCACTGACTCGGTGCCAAAAGCCAGTGCGGCTATCGCTTGAGCGCCGCCAACTTGATAGATTTCGGTAATACCACAAGCATTGGCAGCATAGATAATGGCGTCGTTGATCGGCGGTGGGCTGACCAAAACTCGCTTGGCACAGCCGGCGATTTTTGCGGGCAGTGCTAGCATGAGTACCGTTGAAATTAACGGCGCTGTGCCCCCTGGAATATAGAGTCCGACCTTCTCAATTGGCTCAGTTCTCAGCTCACAACGCACCCCTGGCTGAGTTTCAATATCAACCTTGGTTGAGATCTGCGCTTGATGAAAAGCCTTGATATTACCTTTGGCCTGCGCAATCGCCTGTTTAAGTTGTTCGGGCACTGCAGCGCAGGCGTTGGCTATTTCATCTTTTGACAGTTTAAGTTGGTCAATATTGACGTTATCAAACTGCTTATTGAAACGACGCAATGCCTGATCGCCATCATTAACGACCGCTTCAATAATCGTCGCAACGCTTTGCTCTAGATTTGCATCACCAATTAAAGGCGATCTTAATAGTGCTGCTTGTTTTGCGCTGGGCGTTAGCGTTTGCCAATTGAGGATGTCCATCAGCTTACCCCATCATTTTTTCGATAGGCATAACAAGAATTGAGCTGGCACCTAACTGTGTTAGCTCTTCCATGGTGTCCCAGAAGAGATCTTCTGTGCTGACAGCGTGAATGGCGACGCGATTACTATCATCTTTTAGTGGCAATATGGTTGGGTTTTCTGCGCCAGGAAGTAGCGCTACAATTTGTTCTAGTGTTTCGGTCGGTGCGTGTAGCAGGATATATTTGCTCTCTTTAGCACGGACGACACCATTAATACGCGACAGTATTTTATTGATCAGCGCTTGCTTATCATCTGGCTGGCTTTTTGTTGACTGAATGAGACACGCCATTGACTGATAGATGACATCAGTTTCGTATAATCCATTGGCTTCCAATGTTGCGCCCGTTGATACGAGGTCACATATTGCGTCAGACAATCCAGCTCGGGGCGCCACTTCAACCGAGCCCTTTAGCATACAGTCATTATAGGTAATGCCTTTTTCCTGCATGAAGCGACGAAGTATGTTGGGATAAGATGTTGCAATGCGCAGGCCTTCCAGTGAGTTAGCATCTTGGTAGCTAAACTCGTTAGGAACAGCGAGTGATAAACGGCAAGCACCAAAATCAAGCTGACGTAATTTGATACATTCTGCTGGCTTTCCTAAGGTTTGACGCTCAATTTGCTCCTCTTCTAATACATTTTCGCCAATAAAGCCTAAATCTACCACGCCGTCCATCACTAGGCCTGGAATATCATCATCTCGAACTCGTAGCAGATCGATTGGCATGTTGTCAGCGTGGGCGATGAGTCGCTGTTCATTGATATTGAATTTAACGCCACAGCTTTTTAATAATTTCAGCGACTCTTTCGATAAACGACCTGACTTTTGGATGGCTATTCTTAATCTATTTGA
>NZ_PJBM01000016.1:0-5212 GCF_002836075.1 Shewanella sp. GutDb-MelDb
TTTCTTAGATTCAATTCACGCTTTACTATTGTGCAGTGTTAGTAACTTGTATAAATTCAGTAAGATGTAAGTGTGCGTTCATGAAAAGTTCAGATAACCGGAAAGCAAAGTGTGCGACTCACTTTTCTCCCTAGGTGTATTGGATACAATTTTTAGCGTAAGTGTTTAATAAGCTGTTATTAATAAACTTTTAAGGCTTTTTACTGTGCACGCTTTCTCAACATGGCTTGGCAAAACGCGCAAGCCGTATATTAAAATGTTATGCCAAACGTCATCGACTATTACTATATGAGATAAATGATAATATGAATTTTCCTAAAATTGATTATGAATTCTGGCTTTCCAATTGGAGTGATAGTATTGGTGATAAGGCGACATACTCAAATAAAAATATACTTAAATATATCGTTTTTGAAGGTGATATTAATTCATGTACGGATGAAATATATAATCTTGTTAAAGAAAATGATCTTAATAAGTTATCCGTTCTCAGAGTTGTTGACCTAATTTATTCATGGGGTGGACCATCTGGACGAATGTTTTACGCCTCTATACAAGGCAAAAGTATTCCGAGAGAAAGCCTGGAAAACGACGATTCTGTATTTTCAAAATATTTAGAAGGGATACGATTAGCTAAGCAGGGGAGCACTGAAAGTATAAAAATCTTCGGAGAAATAGACGGAATTGGTCCTTCATATGCGAGTAAGCACGCTTGCTTTTGGAGTTGCCGTAGTGAAAGTCCATTAATTATTGTTGACTCTAAAATTGCTGGTTCTTTAGGTTATAAAACAATAGCAAATCTTAAAAGGATCGTGAGCGATAGAGCAATCGTAACTGCATTTAAAAATAAAGCGATTGAAGAATATAATGAGAGTAGCCCAATTAAAGTTGAAAGAGCGTTGTTCGCTTTTCACAATCATTATTTTCTAAATGGTAACAATGGTTGGAAAAATAAAATACAAAGCAAAGATTTCGCTGAAGCGCAAAATATAGCTAGTGTATTATTTGAATAGGTTAGGCATAACAAGGTATTTAAACGGAACTAAAACAGTGGGTTACGTTCCGCTTCGCTACACAGTATAACCCACAATTTTAGTCCGCTTAATGCGGAGTTAAGTGTTCAGATAGTTCTGCAAACTAAGGAAAGTAATGAAATTAATATATTCAATTATCACTTTGCTCTTAATGATAGGCTCATTTAATGCAAATTCGGAAAGTATATTAACAATCAATGAGCCTGCAAAGATACAGAAAGCAGAAGTTGTAGATAAAAAAGAAGAACGATCTACAGTAGTTTTGAAGCCTGTTATAAACGAAATTGAAAATAAGAAAGAGAAAGGAATTAATGAAAATGAATTTAAACAGCCATGGTGGTTGCCACATTTATTTACAATTCTAGGATTTATAGTCGCAGCTCTTATCGTAATATTTCAGCTAAATAAACAGCATAAGAGTTCGATGGAAGTACAGAATAAAAATAAAGTGGAAGAGCTTAAATTACAGATTTACCACGACTTCGATGAAAAACTAAACAATCTTAGTGATGCATCCATTAAGGCTGGAAATTATCTAAATCAACTTCCTGAAAATTTGGCTCTTTACCACAAACAAGTTTATAATAATGAAGTCCCAATAGATATTAAGCAGAGGCCAGATGAATTCCTTCTGGTTTTGAATTATTTACTATCAAAAATACTGCAAGTAATTTTATTAATTGAAAAATATGAAGTGGTAGAGCCAAGACTAAAAATATTTCAGTCAGCTTTCAATTCTGTGCACCATAATTTAATGGAGTTCTATAAAGACCTATTCTTGGCTCTTATCGCAGTGCTTCCTAAAAATGTTAAGCCAGAAGATATAGATAAATTTGGTTGCTCTGTAATTAGTCCACTTGCTATCAGCTCTGATGATTTTGTTATTTTGAAGCAGTTATGTAGTAAATTCAGTAATGCTGTAAGCGAGGTTGGTGAATATCAGTACGATCTAAGGGTTGAGTCTCAAAACTTATTTCTCGGTGATCTTTTCGGAAATACTGTTCCTTCTCGTGAACCTATCGATCCTAAATGTAAGGTTGTAAAAATAACTGAACCAGAATATACAAGAGTCAAAAATTATTTTGATCATGATTCTGCTTGGGGTAAGAATTGTGATGAAGTTGATAAACAGGTAAATGAATCATTTAATGAATCTAAAGTCACTGAAAGATGCACTTAACAAGGTGCAGCAACGGACTCGTCAAACTGTCACTTTTTGTGTAAAAGGCCGCACAAAAACCGCCAGTTCAACTCGCCGCTATGCACGGCGTTATGTGTTTTTAGAAGGCTGGGCATAATCATATGGAAATGAACTTTAAATCACACTTAGCTTACTATGTTAGGGCTGGCCTTTATAAATATTTGCTCATAGTCCTGTTAGTGTTTTCTACTTCAATTATTTTATCTGTCACATTTCAAGATTGGAGTCATATATCACGATGTGGGGGAATCATTACAGTATTTGGAGCTTGTTTACTGAGTCGTGATTTAATTAGGAAAGGGCCTTACTATGTAAATGAACCCAAACCGCCACACAGCACTCCTGTTAAAACGAATAGAGGGGTTATGAACCAAATTAACTTTGAAAGAATATCGATCGAAATTGCTGAAAAGCAGGATAATTACTCAAAGCATCTTGGTTTCTATATTTTAATCTTTGGCACAATACTATGGTCGTACGGTGATTGGGTATTCATACATTTTTTGCCATTCAACACATAACAAGTCGTTAAAGCAGGACAAATAACAGTTGGCTTTTGCTCCTGCGTCGCTTATTTTGGCCAACATATTATTTGCCTCTTAACGAGGCGTTATAAGTTACTCAAGTATTGGTGTTATGAATTGTCCTGAATGTGAACACGAATTTGGTTATTTGCACTTAACTAACCTTGAAAAGGTTGGAAAACTTACAGAGTTTTACTGTCCAAATTGCAACCAAAAATTAAACAATAGACCAATCAAAGAAATCACTAACAAAGCTGATGTATATATTTATGGTGGTTTAGCTGCATTTGTATTGTTGTTACTGGTAAATTTCTTAGTTTTTGGGGACACGGTAAATGATATCGTTGGGTACTTATTCATTATCGTTGGCGGTTCCAGTTGTTTACTTGGTTATCTTCAGTATCATAAATTGGATACCAAAATATATTATGAGAAAGTGGCTTGAGTAGGTAACTTATAACAAGTCATTAAAGCAGGAAAATTTACAGTTGGCTGTTTTCACTGCGTTCAACATTTTAGCCAACTGCAAATTGTCGCTTAAAACGGCGTTAGGTGTTTAATTTAGTATCGTCAACTATAGTCATAAAGCTTAAATTCAATTATGGAGTATTCGAGATGAGTAACATTACAGAAATAGCTGAATTGTTTTTTGATGCCTGCGAAACTGGAAAGGGATGGCTGGCATGCAAAGAATATTGTCACCCTAATGCAACATTCTCTGCGCAAGCCACAGCATTAGCCGATGTAAATAACATAGAAGGTTATACGGAATGGATGAAAGGGCTTTTAACGCCAATTCCTGATGGTCATTATGAATTAAAAAGTTTTTCTACTGATGAAAAACGTAGTTGTGTAACTGCTTTTGCTGTATTTCATGGTACTCAAACAGGTGCCGGTGGCCCTTGTGAACCAACAGGTAAGGTTATTAAAGCTGATTATGTTTATGCAATGGAATTTGATGGGGAGTTGATAACTCATATGACAAAAATATGGAACGATTCAATTAGCCTTCAGCAGTTGGGGTGGGTATAAACACCTAACAAGCAATTCAAGCGGGACTTTTACAGTTTGCTACGTTCCGCTTCGCTACACAATTTTAGCAAACTATAAAAGCCCCTTAATTGGGCATTACCGCATATCCGTTTGCCACATTTTCCCTAATGAAATTCATTACTCCAAGAGCTTTAGCTCTAAGTCGTTTATGTCCATCTACGTGTCGGTACGGGGTGTCTAGGCTGACACGAGTCTGCCCCATTACGAGTTACGAGCTAGTTTTAACTGTCACGAATTACTTCAATAAATTCATCTTCAGAGATGACCCCCCAAAGATTAATAGTACTGTATATCCGTACAGTTATAATAATTATCTAATAATTTGCATTATTATCGAAGCAAAAATTAGCTAAAATTGCATGGATAAATTTGAGCATAAAAATATAACTGATATGTTTCAATACTTTAAGTTTTTCATGTGGAGTAACAATGGACCTGATAAATGTTCTTGCTCAACTTTGCGGCAAGGTTAACTTTAAAGTGGTTGGTAATTGAGATATTAGTCTCTTTACATCAATATGTTGCGTGATATGTTAAATGCAAAATTAATTTTAGGCAGGGATTTATCTGAGATGCTGGATAATAAGCTGTTAAACGATAAATGAAATATGGAGTACCTATGAAAATTATTACATGTCCAGATTGTGGTAAAGAAGCAAAGGCATCCGGTAATGTTAATTGCCTGTGTGATAAAGATCATTGCCTAGGGCAGCGATGCGGAGCAGATGATTTAAGTGCTAAATACGAATGTAATAATTGCGGAGTTAATGGTGTACCTGCTGAAACTGCTGCATACAGAAAGAGACATTGTAGCTAGCTTCCGTTTAACAAAAACCTGAAATCGACAGCTAAAGCTGGCGCATTTTTTTGCTAAAACAAGAGCCGCAAAAACTTGCGCCAGCACGCTGCGGTTTAGGTTGGCGTTAGATTACCAAGGATGTATAAGTGTCTCCTGAAGAAATTGAGTTATACAAAGATGCCATTAAAATCGGAGTTCCAGCTATAGTCGGTCTTTCTGCTGGACTTATCCCATATTTGATCGAGCGCTGGAAAATATCTGCACAACGAGATATTGAAAATGATAAAGGGCGACGAGAAATTATCATAAGTTTTTCTGAAGCCCTATCAAAAAATATAGGCAGTTCAACTGCCTATATTGCTTACTTATTATCATCTGATTTTAACAGCGGAAAAGGGTTGGCAGAAAAAATTACAGAATCATCTGTAAAAATGCTTGAAAGTGAAATAGATCGAACAAGAGCTAAAGCGCTGTCAGGTATTATTGGAAATAACTTGGTTACAGATGCTTTATTAGAATACGATAAATATATTAGCGATGTAATTTCATTTCTTATTGATCCAAGATGCAGTGATAAAGTTGAAAGAGATCGTTTGATAAA
>NZ_PJBM01000017.1:0-5131 GCF_002836075.1 Shewanella sp. GutDb-MelDb
GGATCGTATACGGATAAACCTTTATCAGTTCCAATGTACATGGATCCTGACTTGCTAATGTAGAGGCTGCGAATGAAAGTGCTGGCTAACTGGTTGCTATCTGAAGGAAAGTAATGGCGGAAGGTTTTACCATCGTATCTGTTTAGCCCATTAAGGGTACCAACCCAAACATAACCATCAGCATCCTCAACGATGGATGTAACGTTACTTTGAGATAGTCCTTCAGGTACACCTAGAGAGACAGAGTTTAGCGTGAATGCTAAAGAAGACTGCATCGACGAGAAGAGCAGGAACAAAAATAGTGTAACTTTTAGCAGTGTCTTAGGCATATTTATTATTTTATTTTTAACCAATGTCTTAAGGCAACAGTATCTAATGCTCACTTTTTCAGAAAGTGACGTCATTGTCAAAAGTCTTCGTGCATTTCGTAGCTAATTATCATTACTCACATCCTTTCAGTATGATATATGTCCACTTTGTGTTTTTTTATTGTCTAAACGGGTTAACTTTAATGTTTATCCGTTTAGACATTCCGTTTCTCATCGTTTCACTGTTTACCCAATATGCCGCGCTTTAGTAATCAAATTGTTCAGCTTTGAGTTTGAATGCACGGAGATCTAGGATCATATTATCGGACTTTAGCTGCGCTTGATCTTGATGGGACTCACCCGTGCTAAAGAGGACCAGTCGATCACAATGTTTAGTCCGCATCTTCTTCATTATAAACTTGATTAAATCAGAGCGAGTTAACGTCTTTATTTGCTCTACAACATTTTCCCTTTGGTTAAAGGCATAGTCTTTGTTACCTATGCTAGACCAGTAACGTTGACTGCGCGTTTTAAGATTCGCATCATGTTCCATGACTTGGTTCACAAGGCCGGTTTTAGTTGATTCCCATTGCTCATTGGTGATTTGTAATATTGCATAGGTAAAATCTGCAATGAACTCGTCTATCGCCTGCAATAGAACCTGTGGTCCAGAGTTCGGTGATTGAATATAAAAAATAATACCAGGGTATCGATTCAGAGGCAGATAACCCGTGCCGACCATATAACCCAACTGTTTTTGCGTTCTTAACTCATGAAAAAACGTAGATGACATCGTATGGTTTAGCAAGCTAAACAGCGCCATATTTTCTGGTGTCGCAGTATCAGATTGGTAGTAGACAATAATGCCACTGTCTTGATGAGAGGCTGAAACTTCTCTCAACAATGTGCCTTTATTTGAGAGGTCGATAAGCTCCCTTGAAGACTCTGAACTTGGGGAGGTGACCAAGGATAAAATTCTATTAAGCTTACAACCTAAGGCCTTAGCTTCACTTTCCAGCCAGTCGCCATAAACCAAACCTTCTAAATGTATTTTTTCATAGAAACTTTTAACATGTGCATGTAAGTCTTCTAACGTGATCTCTTCAAGTAACTCAGCCATCCGAGCGGGTTCAAAACTGCGCTTTTGCAGCGTCACCGTTAAACTGGTAAATAGCTGGGATATTGGCTTAGCTTGAGTATGATTATACCAGCTGCGTAAGATCTGCTTTTTTATCAATTCAAAGCGGTTCTGAGTAAACTTGCGCTCGCGTGCTTTTTCAATAACAAGTGAGAGCAGTGCTTCTTGTTTGCCAGAAAAACCGGTCAAATGTAAGGTGATCCCACCTTGATGAGGATAAATGTTGTAGCTCAGGCCTGCGACCTCTGCTTGATAGGTATACTCGGTGAGGTAATCAAGCAGCATTTCTACATACAGTCGTGTTAATGCAGCATGTTTGGGTGATGCAGCAGCTTGAGCTGAGTCCAAGGAAAGATAGAGATGCCCTTTGGGTACGTTAAATTCATCATCTTTTTTATGCCAAATTCGATAGCCAGGTTCTTGTGATACCACTAGTGGTACTGGCCCGTTACTTTTATCTGTTCTTGCGACGCAATGGTCAATAATGAACGGGTTAGGCGAGGGTAAGGTGAGTTCGGAGCGCACTTTAGGTGCTAACCAACGAGTGATATCTTCCGTGGCAATTTTACGGATCTGATACGGTGAGTGATACCAAGCGGCTTGTTTATCGGTCTCTAACTCAGGAGCAATAAGTTGTAAGCGCATATTGGTCGGAGTCATCATCGCTAATAACTGCTGGGTTTCGATAACATCAAGACCATCCATGCGGTAATCACCAAAAACCACATCTTCAACATCATAATGATGCATGTTGATGCTCAGATGACTTGCCAAATCCAGTGCCTTAACTTGTTCCTGATATTGAAAAGCAACTTTGAGTAAAGCAGCCCTTTCTTTGTATCGCCAGTCGCTTAACCCTGTCTCTCTGATTAAAGTAATGTACTCAAAAGTACAATCAATAACGTCTTTAAGCTTGTTCAACCCTAGATCTGTAAGTTGGATACTAATATTATAATCTTTGAAATTGTAACCGTTTACACCACCGCCAGCCGATAAGTTGTTGGCTAGTCCTCGTTCTTTTAAATAGGAGAGCAAGCTACCTTTGCCTTCGTAACCTAGAAGGTGACTAATAAATGTCAAAGGCTTACGCTTATAAAAGCGTTCAAGCGCAGGCAAAGCAAACGTAATCGCAATTCGTCGCTGTTCTTTGAGAGGAACGATGTTGATTTTTGCTTGTAATTGTTCTGCTAGATAAATTGGGGTATCTGGATATTGAGTAGGTTCTGGATGGTGGGTAATCGCAGCAAAATAAGTGTGAGCAAGCTTGGCCAAATCATCCAAAGAGGTGGGAGCCACAATGCATAATGTCATAATGTTAGCACTGTACTTTTCGTTATAAAAAGCGATTAATTCTTCTCTCAAGTTTTGTTGTTCGCCAGCCAATGTTTCTAGGTTACCCACTGAAAAATTGGAAAAGGGATGAGCAGGGTTAACCGTTTCTTTTTGCACATGATAGACGCGTCGAATATCGTCTTTTAACTTCATACTGAATTCAGATTCGATAGCATGACGCTCGCGATCAACTAACGCTACATCAAATAATGGTGCGATGAAAAATTGACTAAAACGGTCGAGCGAAGCTTCAAATTGTGCGGCGTTGATGCTATAAAAAAAGTTGGTGTGCTCAGTGCCAGTCCAAGCGTTATTACTTCCGCCATGCTGGTTGATAAAGGCTGAGTATTCTCCTGAGTCAGGGAATTTTTCAGTACCAAGAAAAAGCATATGTTCAAGAAAATGTGCCATACCAGGACGAGCAACCGGGTCGTCAAAATGACCTACGGCCACAGCCATTGATGCTGCCGCTTCTGTTGACTGCAGATCTTCAACCAATAATACCGATAACCCATTTTCTAAGGTGATATTACGGTACTTGCGATGGTCATTTGGACTGGTGATAACTTTTTTGTTTTTTGGCAAAAGCATGGCTCCAATTGATCGAACAGCATCTAACCTAGATACTTACTTTAGTAATCACTTGTCGATAAAGCACGTAAAAAAACCAATTTACATCTCTTGGTCGGCTTGTGGGATTGAGTCGATAGGCTAGCGATGTAAATGATTCTAGGTTGCTGTAATAATGTAACTTGCCATTATTTCTACTTATCTTCAAACACAAGATCTCCAAACGGTAAAATAATCTGTCGTTTGGCTGATTTTGGTTCAATTTGATGTTCAATTTGATGTTCAATTAACCTTTTGACTCTTTTATGGTTAGTATCTTAAAACTACCACAAGTTATATTCGACTAATTAATAACTAAAAAACGGTATGTTGCTGTTAAGATTCAGACTACAATTAGTTAATAAGAATAAAAAGTTGGGAGTAGCAAAGCGGTATGCAGCTATTTTTAATGCGACATGGTGAAGCGGGCTTTAATGCCCATTCAGATCGAGAACGCACATTAACGGATACTGGTCGCCAGCACACAGGCTTGATGAGTAATTGGCTAGGACAGAGCGTTACTGAGTTTGATTTAGTGCTTGTCAGTCCGTATCTGCGAGCGCAACAAAGTTGGCAAGAAATGCATCAGCATTTTCCTGAACCTCGTCAATGGTTAACATTAGATGAACTGGTACCTTCGGGAGACCCTGCGACAGTTGCGGAAACCGTCCTTGCTTATGCTGAACATTATAAAGCTGAAAATGTATTGGTTTTGGCACATATGCCACTGTTAGGCTATTTGGTGAGTGAGTTGGTACCAGGCTTTGAGCCGCCATTGTTTGCCACTTCAGGTGTTACGCTCATTAATAAGCAAACGACGCAAGCTTCTGTAGAATGGCAATATGCACCTCATATGATCTGCTAGCATCGTTTAGGGTTTAGGGTTTAGGGTTTAGGGTTTAGGAAGGAGTGAGTCCCAAAAGACTCACTTTTTTTGTGTGCGCAGCCTTAGTCTGTATTGATTGCACTGCAAGACTACACTTAACGTCGGTACGGTTGGTCGCCAATATCAATTAACACCAGTAATGCCGCGTCGCCGCCCCATTCTTTAGTCGCTTGATGAAAGGCCTTTATGTGAGGGTGCTGCGCTAACCACATTGGAATATTCTGTTTCAACACCCCCGTACCATGCCCATGCATAATGCAGCAGCAATGGCTTTGCTGTTTAATGCAGGCTTGGATCAAAGCGGCTAGCTCAAGTTTTGCCTCTGATTGGCGTAGACCATGCAAATCCAACAATAGATCTGGCACGTAATCTCCGCGGCGCAGACGTTTTACTTCATAGCTATCAACGTCATCTCTTGCCCACTTCATCGGACCAATTTCGGGCAGTAGTGGTTGATAAGTATCAGAGAAGAAGCTGTCAGCATGTAGCTGTTGCTCTTTTTCCTCAATCACTTTGCGGTCTTTAGGGGCTGATTTAAAGTGGCGTTTGTTTTGCTCAAAAGGTTTCATTCCTTTTGTTTGCTCTGCAAATAGTGCCAAATCATCTTTATCGGTTCTTTTATTCATAAGGGTATTTTATTGAATCCGATGCCATATGAATAGAGTTCAGTTACAATGAGTCGGAATTAAAATGTTGGAGTGAATTTTGGATAAGATTTTTGTTGATGAAGCCGTTACTGAATTAAGAACAATTGGTGATATGTTACGCTGGGGTGTCAGTCGTTTTAATGATGCAAATATTTATTACGGACACGGTACCGACAATGCGTGGGACGAAGCCATTGCTTTGGTTTTTCAT
>NZ_PJBM01000018.1:0-4845 GCF_002836075.1 Shewanella sp. GutDb-MelDb
TTTGAGCAAATGAAATAATAGCGTCAATGGTTTTGGCGTTAAAGTTATCTTCATGACCGATGGTGTCGACAAACATTTTATCTATTTTTAACGTACTAATACCGAGGGTTTGTACATAACTAAATCCACCATATCCCGTACCAGCGTCATCTAATTTTAAATCGATCCCTAACGCGTAAATTTTATCTAACATCTGACGTGCAGCAACTAAATCACTGATGGGCAAACGCTCTGTGATTTCTAAGGAAATACGATGCGGCTTCAACTCACTGGACTCAACAATGCCTTTAAGCAAAAGATATAAATCATCGTTATCTAAGTGTTCTGGAACAATATTGATACTAAAGAATAGTGCCTTGCGCTTACTACCTAATGACTTAACATCATTAAAAACATGCTCAAGCAAGACCTTTGTCATATCGATAATCAGACCATTGGCTTCCGCGTAGGGAATAAACTGGTTAGGGGGGATCAATGAACCATTTTGTTGCTGCCATCGCATCAATACTTCACAGCCGATAACAGCTTGGGTTCTTGAATCAACGATAGGTTGATAAAAAGGAATAAACTCTTGGTGCTTAATTCCTGCCACAATTTGAGCGTGCATAGAAACTGAATGTCTTTGCCAACGCTTAACCAGATAGGTCACCCCAAAAGCAAACAACAGTGCAAAAATAGTAATAAACAACCAAGAAATTGTACTGTATTGCTTATAGAATTCAAAATTCCCCGAAAGCTCAAAGGTGGCGACAAAATAAGGTGATTCCAAGACCACCGTTTCACTCACAAATGGCTTACCGTCAAATGTTTCAAAGCCAAAAACTAACATGGGATCTGACTTAAAGGAGATGGTGTATTCGGAACAGTGTTCACACTCTAACGGCACAAAGAAGCGAGGCGCTAGCGGCGTAATGCTTGCTGTATAGTTTACATCCTCAAAATGCCTAACTAATATCCATTCATTATGCTTTCTATTGGCTAGTTCTACGACGCCAAAACTAAAATTAGGGGATATTCTATGGGTGTAAATTTTACTGATATCGCGAATGATATCATTGGACTCACAAAATATTTCTCTATCCTTTGTCACCCCAGCCCATCTAATAAAACTTGCATCAAATACAAATTCCCTTAAATTCTCAGTGGTGCTTTGATCGCATTTAAAATCTGTCTTTGAAATCGATGGCAGCTTATTCAATTCTAAAGCGCTATTTCTAATTACCTTTTCAAACTTATCAGCGAGAATTTTTGCATCGTGGGCAATAATTTTTTTTGCCAGAAAGTGATCAAGCCCTTTCATGCTAACCATGCATAAAAGAAAAATGACCACAAATACAGCCCCATATTTCATCCGTTCCATGAAGCTTGCCTCAAACACAAAAATACGTTCAATGTGACCAAAATGATGGCAAGCCCTAGGCTAAACCCCCAAGCAACTTATTTTCAATTAAGCAACTTAAAATAAAATAGTTAAATCAAGAGTCTGCTGCATAAAAGTCGGTTAAACTTAATAGGCTCTATCAAAAAGTAACCAGAACAACGCCATCTGCGACATCACAATACTACATGACGCCCCAACCGATCAATGCCTTAGCATTTCGAACAAATGCCTTGTGCATCTTAGACTTGCCATGAAATCGTTCCTAGCAACAAAAATAGAGACCATGATTAATAAACGCCACTTGTATGAAACAAAAAATCCCTGATAGCATTGCTATCAGGGCTCTTGTCAGTTCACTAAAAAGTAAAGCGTGACGCCTGATACGAGATTAGTATCTTATCCACTGAATGAGCTCGTTAGCACTTTTCACGGCAAACAGCCTCGCTAGCTGGGTCAAAGCTCAATAGTTCAGCAGAGCCAGCAATAAAAAAATTGGCCAAGAACCAATAAGCCACCCATGCATGATAGTGGGCTAAGTTTTTGAGCCTTGCTTATAGGTATGTGGGGTCAGTGTAAACTTTATTTTATTACCATACATTTCCTAATCTCACGACCCACCTCTAAGGTCTTAGCAGTAGCTTGTTTCCGTCAAAAATGGGTTAGGGCGTTTAACTCAATTTTTCCTGTATGTGTTAGCTGCTGATATTATTAACTCAAAAAACGTCATAAAGACGAATAAAATCTAATCAGATTATAAACACCGTTAAATCTTCATTTCCAAAATTTGCTTTATTGAGTACAACGCTCAAGTTATTAAGAGTTTGTTCTATTGCTTGCACTATGTTTACGACATAATGGCGTTATGTACTTAGCAGAGAATTTATAATGGACAAACAACAAGACAGCTACATGACTGAAGAGACACTAATTGAAACAGTCGAAAATCAAATCGCTGACGGTGAACCCAAAAAGGTAAAAGAAACCTTGATGCGTTTAGTCATGACAGGTACACCGCGTGAAGAAGCGGTTCAATGGATGGCGTGCGCGCTGGCTATCGAAGTATCCGATATCATGAAAAATGGTGCCTCTTTTAACGAAATACGTTATGCCCAGCATTTGGACGCACTGCCGAATTTGGATTGGATGAAAGATGAATAGCAGCTATGTCATTTCCGAACATCGAAAGCCTATGCCTGTCAGTTTTGTTCGCTAGAACATTTCGCCTCCCTAGCTGAAGTTAACGTGGAGCTATTGAGGTAAGTAAGAAATTTTCCTTGGGATATGTGGGCACATAGCCATGACAGATATACTTGTAACAGTTATTTTGACGGATAATTGGTTTACCGCTCTAAAACGTTCATTAATGTACTTTAAAGTAGTTTTAGCACATCGGAGGTAGGCTCTTAAAGTATTAGATACTTATTAAGCTTGTTTATACTCCTTTTAAGGCTATTGTTTACTACATGTGTTTAGCAAGTTGTTTAGCCTGATTATTGTTATCGATTTGTTGTGTTATGTATAAATTGGTTTATATCGTCAATACTAATGGTAATAAAATATTTAGCTATAGTTACGCAGAACTTTTCATACCGCTTTAAGTCTTATTATGTAAGGTTTAAATTTATTTTCCTTTATTTAAACTGAGTCCCTAATAATATCTGAATAGGTTACTCCATTTTGAACATAACCCCATTGCGTCGTTTAAGACGCTTACGTAGCTCCGAAGCCATGCGCGATCTATTGCGTGAAAGCCACCTTTTGCTCAACGATTTAATTCATCCTTTATTTATCGAAGAACAGATCGATCAAGCAGTACCTATCTCTACCCTACCTGGTATCAGCCGTATTCCCGAGAGTCACCTAGCCGATGAGATTCGACAGCTTTACGCTCTCGGCATACGCTATGTTATGCCTTTTGGCATATCTCACACCAAGGATGCTCAAGGAAGTGACACCTGGAATGATAATGGTCTACTTGCTCGTATGGTCAAGACGATAAAATCTGCCGTTCCCGAAATGATGGTAATTCCAGATATTTGTTTCTGTGAATATACCGATCATGGTCATTGTGGTGTAATGCAAAACAACAAAGTTTGTAACGACATTACAGTTGAAAATTTGGTCAAACAATCAGTGACTGCAGCTAAAGCAGGTGCTGACATGTTAGCACCATCGGCAATGATGGATGGCCAAGTAAAAGCCATTCGTTTAGGACTTGATGCTGCTGGTTTTCAGGACGTGGCAATTTTGGCACATTCGGCAAAATTTGCGTCTTCTTTTTATGGCCCATTTAGGGCCGCAGTAGACTGTGAACTTAGTGGGGATAGAAAAGGCTACCAACTAGATTACGCCAACGGTCGTCAAGCTCTACTTGAAGCATCACTTGATGAGGCTGAAGGTGCAGATATTCTGATGGTTAAACCAGGAACACCCTATTTAGATGTGATCTGTCGTTTAAGGCAAGAAACCCATTTACCCCTCGCTGCATATCAAGTGGGTGGGGAATATGCCGGTATTAAGTTCGCAGCTCTTGCTGGCGCACTCGATGAAAAAGCGGTAGTAACTGAAACTTTTATTGGGTTAAAACGTGCTGGGGCTGACCTAATTGTTAGTTATTATACGAAACAATATGCCACATGGTTAGCCGAGGGGAAAAATTAGTTTCATCGAAACCTTCCTGCAGTCCTTTGTGTTTGTCTGTAAAATTTAGTGTCCAAATGAGTGTTTGTAGAAGCTACTGACACTCTTTTTTTGCTATGTAATATGTTGTTTAATGGCTGTTATGCAGATCTCAAACATGAATAATGAGGTATCAAAATGATGTACAACATTGGCATTGTATTATTTGACGATTTTACAGATGTAGACTTTTTCTTAATGTATGACTTACTCGGTAGAACGACAGATAGCTGGGTTGTGTCAATATTAGGCACTAAATCAGAACACCGCTCGCATCTAGGTATGTCGGTAAAGACAGATGGTCCTATCTCAGAGGTGATTAATCAAGATGTAGTGCTAATTACGAGTGGCAAGCGTGGTATTCCTGCAGCATTACAGGATTGTGAATTTATGTCAGCTTTAAAGCTCGATCCAAACAGACAGTTAATTGGTTCGATATGTGCTGGTTCGTTTATTCTTCATGAACTTGGATTGTTAAACGGTTTGTTGTTAACGACAAACCCTGATGCTAAAAATGTACTGAAGAAAATGGGCGGCAATGTTCAAGATTTACCTTTGGTCATCGAAGGCAATATTGCTACAGCAGGCGGTTGTCTTTCTTTGGTGTACCTAATAGGTTGGGTCGCGGAACGTTTGTTTGATTCAGAGAAGCGACAATTTATCCAAAACCAGCTAATACCAGCGGGTCAATTGGAACACTTTGAAGAACTCATTAGCTCTACAATTTTATTAGCAGAACAAGAAGGCATAAATCGAATGACCTCTAAAAGGTAGTCGTGCATTGT
>NZ_PJBM01000230.1:0-62841 GCF_002836075.1 Shewanella sp. GutDb-MelDb
TTGTTGTTTATTTGTTTTGTAATTGGTTTTAGTTTGTGAGTATTTTCGTGTGGTTATATTTGAAATTTAAATTTTAAATATATGTAATTTCAATAATTAAAATTGTCTTTTGTTAATTTTAGTTTTTAGAAGTCATGTTTGATCTTGTTATTTAAATATAAAAATACCAGTTAATTTGATTGTTTGATTTGAATCAATGTTTTAAAGGTATGGAATGCGAATACTGATGACGTTTTAAAAGTTAAATATAATAATCAAACTGTAGTTTTGGAGGCTTTTATGAATGTATCAATTATTTTAAGTTATGCTTTTATGTACTTTGTTTTTTTCCTTGTGGTGCCATTTGTTTTAGTGATGTTTACGCTTACTTGTATAAAGTTTTTTAAACCAACCGATACGGAATCTATTTGGGAGGACATAAAATTTAGCCGTCACCCAATGGAACCTAAAGCGGCCTGCTTCATTAATAATTTAAATACCATAGTTAAAGACAAATACAATATTTTATATGGAACCTGTCTCGATAGCATTCTAGATATTGATAAAGCGGAAACGTCAACCGATGTCCATTCCTATCTAAGAGGATGTCATCTGGATTATGTGCTGGTCGATAGTCAATCCTCATCAGTAAAACTAGTGATCACCGATCCTGAGCATAACTCCCCCGAGCAATCTAAATTTATTGATAATTCATTAGCCGAAGTCGGGGTTAAAGTCATTCACCTGGCCAAGAATCAAAAGTGGGATGAAAGTCTTATCAGAAATGGCTTAGCCGCATAGTCGAACTGAGTGCCGTAGCATCGACTGCGGCATCACCTTTTCTATTTTATTATAAATCAGTATCACTCGTTATGTGAGGGCTCATTATGTCCAGAATTGATAGATTTTCCGTCCCATTACTGGTATCCGTGCTAGTGCTGGGATCCTACTCTGCTGTAGTGACTGCAGCGACAGCGGAGTTAAAAATAAACCAGAATAAACAATGCATCATGTGCCACAAGCGCAACGGGAAAATGTTTGGGCTTCATGCTAATGATGCATTGGATCTAACTTGCCAAAATTGCCACGGAGAAAAGACAGGCCATCCTAGAAAAGCATCCGAGCTTATTGGGTTTGGCACTAAATCTGTCGCCAAAAGTGCAGTTCAAACTGCGGTATGTCTTCAATGTCATGATGTAGAAACGCTGAGTCAGGCCGATTGGACCCACGATGTGCATTCCAACAAGGTTAATTGTGCCAGTTGCCATCAGCTACACCCTGAAGTCGACCCTATCATAGGCGTGACAGCGCCTGAACGTAGCGAAATGTGCAGCGGCTGCCATAGTGTCAAATAACCAGGAGGATACCCAATGAAAAACTCAAGAAGACTCTTCCTTAAGAGCGCGTGTGCTGTCGTCGTTGCCGCATCGGGTTATACGATTGCTAAGAGTTCCACTGAGTCTGTGGAAATGGACGGGAAAAAATATGCCTTGGTGCATGATGAAACGAAATGTATTGGTTGTGATGCCTGCTCCATTGCCTGCCGAGAGGTGAATCAGGTTCCCGAGGGGGTCAGTCGTTTGGAGATTGAGCGTGAAGGGCCCTATGGGGAATATCCAGAGCAATATTTTCGTTTTACGCGTAAATCTTGCCAGCAATGTGAAGATGCCCCATGTGTCAAAGTTTGCCCCACCGGGGCCGCTTATAAAGATCCTGAAACGGGCATAGTCAGTGTCAATTCCTGGAAGTGTGTTGGTTGCCAATATTGTATCGCCGCCTGTCCCTATCAGGTGCGCTTTATTAATCCTGTAACCCATGCCGCTGATAAATGTGATTTCTGCAAAGAGACGCGCTTAAAAGAGGGGAGACAGCCCGCATGCGTGTCAGCATGTCCGACCCAGGCACTAACCTTTGGGGATTTGAAAGATCCTGACTCAAATCTTGTCAAAGTACTTAAGACCGCTCCCAATTATCGCAGTAAGACTGAGCTTGGCACTCGGCCTAAAGTTTTCCGTATTGCATCACAAGAAGGGGATATAACGCTATGAGTCCATTCCATTTTGATGGCCTAGTCTGGCATTGGCCAATCGCCATTTATCTGTTTCTGGCTGGAGTATCCGCCGGAGCAATATCCTTTGCCATACTACTCAAACATTTTAAGTTGGGTAAAGACGCGTATAAATCCGGTTTCATTCAGGCCGCTTGTCTCATCGCTCCCCTAGCCGTCTTCGCAGGGCTTGGGATCTTGGTGCTGGATCTTACCAAGCCATTCGATTTTTGGAAGATCTTGGTTTTTTACAATAGTACTTCCGTGATGTCTGTTGGTGTTGCCGTACTTATGATCTATCAACTGATCCTCTTTGCCTGGTTAATCTGTGTATTTAAAGCGCCGGTACTGAATTGGTGTAATGGCCGTTGGCCTCTAGTGATCAGGTTACTGAATACTCTGGTTAAGCATGAGCCAAGCATTACGGGATTTTTAGCCATATTCGCGATTTCTCTGGGGGCTTACACCGGCTTCCTGCTTTCTGCGCTGACCACTTATCCTATGTTGAATAATCCGGTATTGCCCTTGCTATTTTTGATCTCTGGCTTGTCTTCTGGTGCTGCTGGAACCTTGCTCGGTGGTGTGTTGCTTAAAGGAGATCCAGACGGCAAAGAAGTGCATTTCATACACAATATAGAGATCCCGATCATTTTGGTGGAGATGGTGCTGTTGTTTACCTTCTTCATCGGACTCATCCTCTCGGGGGGGCAGAGCAAAATCGCTGCCATGAGAGCCATCGGAGAAGGTTTTTGGGGCTGGGTATTCTGGGGGGGAATAGTCGTGTTGGGTCTAAGTTTACCACTGGCGTTTAATCTCTTCATGAAAGCGTCTTCGAAGCGAAAATTCTCCTATGTCGCTATCACCGCCAGTTGCAGCCTGATTGGAGTATTACTGCTGCGTAATTTTATTCTCTATACCGGACAAATGACTGTCGCTTAACTATCAAATTTGGAGTTCACCATGTTTAAAGCCTTAGTATTATCAATACTACTAAGTTTCTCTGGAGCAGTATTTGCGGGGGGAATTGCTGATTCCCATACCAAAATGTCAGGGTGTGAAGCCTGCCACGAAGATGGGGTCCCCTCGGACGATGGGGCCTTTGAAAATGAGGCTTGTGCCTCTTGCCACGGGCCCTTGAAGGAGTTGGACAGTGATGTTCATAAGAATCATGAAGGCGCCATGTTGTGTAATGACTGTCATCTGGTGCATGAGGAAGCATTGGCTAAGGACTCCTGCAGTCGTTGTCACTAATTCGATCGTGGACAAGTCTGATTAAGTTGAAGCCAGCCACCAATAAGAGCTGACTGACGAACACTGGTCCAAGCAGGCTTGCTTTAGCCATTTATTTTACCGTACGACAAGGATGTACTTGGGCAGGACGCCATTTTATTTGCCTCACTCTTAAACTTTAGAGTCGCACCCAACCTCCAAATGGGTTTGGCCACTCCCTCACGAGGGTGGTCTTTCTTTTTTAGACGTTGCTATAACTGACCATAATGACCTTGGTCTGGCCTGATTGATCATTCACTAAAGCTCAGCGGCTGCAAGTGTCGATTCTGCACCTTTCCAAGATTTCTATCCTAAACACAGGGACATGCTCCCTATCACTTTTCGATAGCTTTGTTCTGTACTACGCTTTGCTTAGATTAACTCTGTCAGAGTGCCTAAACGCGTATCGTTCGAGATAAACTCTATGACTGCGAAACCACCTGTAGCTTGATATTAAACGTAGTGCCTTTTCCTGGCTGACTGCTAATTTCAATATCACACTGCAAGATCCCCAGTAACTGCCGCACGATGGCCAGTCCTACGCCTAATTGCGGTAATGCGGTTTGTTTTGCCATCATTGCGAGTGGTTTTTGCGTCATTCGCTTTAATGCTGTTAGCTCATGTTTATGCATACCTGAACCATTGTCGCTAACTTGTAGCCAAACTTTATTTGTGGCCAGATCCCGGATGGTTTGGATCTTAATCATTCCCTGTTCTGGGGTGTAGCGTATGGCGTTATCAATTAAGTTGTTGAGGATCCGCAACAATAGTTGTCGATCGGTGCGAACGGTTAAGTTGTGGCTGTCTACAAAGTTCAACATTACTTTTTTGCTGTTTGCTCTAGGCGCAAACGTTAACTGCAGCTCTTCCAGTAAATCGACCAGATGGAGCTCATTCCAATTTGGGGTTACTTGGCCATTTTCTAGCGCCTCTAACTCAAGCATTTGCCCTAAGAGTTGCTGCAGATGTTGGCTGGCATTGGCAGCCACTTCGATTAAGTCGCTGCTACGTTCATGTGGTGGTAATAATAGCCAAGTGTCGATATAACCTTGCAGTGATGTGAGCGGGGTCTTTAAGTCGTGCGACAGGTGCAACATAAACTCATGCCGTTCTTCTTGCTGGCGGTTAATCGCTTGATGTTGCTGACTCAATGCTTCAAGTAAGGTATTTATATGGCTGCTGAGTTTATTGATTTCACTGCTGCCGGTGTATTGCCTTGGTAATACAACGCCAGCGTTTAACTGCTGGCTAGCGACTAAACGCAAGTCGTTTTCTAGGCGGCTGAGTGGGGCGGTAAATAACTTGAGCAGCAACACGAACAGTACCAAAGCGAAACCTATGGCGATTAAAATCGCAGTGGTCCAAAACTGTGGTGCTTGGTGCTCGCTGACAATTGACTGCCAAGCATCAAAGTCTTCCCCACCAATAATGACATAGAGATAACCCGTCTGTTGTCCGTCTGGTGCGAGTAATCTTGCGGCGGAGAAAATCTTATCTTTACTGGAAGATCTCGGATCGGTGCCGAGTAACGGCAAGTTTGCTCCCTGAATAAAATCATCAATGATGTTGGTGTCAATTTGCGATTGCTTAATTTTTTCCTCTTTGGCGTCGTAAGCAATAACCTTGCCTTGGCGATCTAAGGTATAGATCTCAAAGCTCGGCCCCAATAACATAAAGTCGTGAAAGGCTTCTTTTAGGGCGGCGTCAGAGGTGATCCCTTGCGAGAGGAGTGGATTGATATGCGCCATATGTTCAGCAAGATCTCGGTGTAATGATTGCTGAATTTGATTGCGGCTAAAGTCTTGGCTGAATTGTAACCACTGCCACAGTGCGATAAAGAGGATAAAAATAACTAAGGTGGCAGCCAATAATATGCGGCCAAATAAACTCTTCATTGGTTTTTCTCCATCGCTAGCCTTGATGAACAGCGATTTCCATTTTGATGTTAGGTGATGCCGCGTCGATACTACTAGGCGTTATCATTTTCCGTTTAGGCTAGCCTTTACGATCATCTATGACGACTTTTTACCTCAAGCTAGGCAGTGGCTTGATTGGCTGGTGGTGTAAATTTATAGCCAACCCCCCAAACCGTTTTGACTAAATCAGCGGTGGATGAACTCTGCGCTAATTTGTTACGTAAGCGATTGATATGAGTATTAACGGTATGTTCATAGCCAGAGTAGGAATAACCCCAAACGGCATCTAAAAGCTGCATGCGACTGAAAACCTGCTTAGGGTGCTGAGCAAGATAAAGTAATAGGTCAAACTCTCGAGCTGTGAGTGCTAAGGTTTCATTAAAAGCGATGACTTCGCGGGTACTACAATTAATGGTGATGCCATTGAACTCTAATGAGTCATCTTGATGTTCAATCTGTTTACCTCGCCTCAGTAATGCTTTGACTCGAGCTCTGAGCTCTAACACGCTAAAAGGTTTTACAAGATAATCATCGGCACCGGACTCTAGACCCAATACCACATCAGCTTCTGAGTCTCTCGCTGTTAGTAACATACAGGGGATCTCATTACCGGCTTCACGGATCTGTTGGCAAAGGGTAATGCCATCGCCGTCTGGTAACATTCTGTCCATTAAAATCAGATCGATCTGCTTGGTCGCTATCACTTGGCTAGCTTGCTGCAGAGTGGTGCAATGGGTGACTGTATGATTCATGCTTTTAAGGTTCAGCATGACCAGTTTTGCTAAGTCTTGTTCATCTTCAATCAATAATATTTTTTTGCTTGAAACAGAGGTGAAAGTGGTATTCGATCTGTTCATGACGAGCTCCCAAAGGCGATCCCTTTT
This sequence comes from Shewanella sp. GutDb-MelDb, assembly GCF_002836075.1. Lineage (NCBI taxonomy): Bacteria > Pseudomonadati > Pseudomonadota > Gammaproteobacteria > Alteromonadales > Shewanellaceae > Shewanella > Shewanella sp. GutDb-MelDb. The sequence goes on from NZ_PJBM01000230.1 coordinate 6,096, forward strand.
AACAAGACCTACCTTTAAGAACTTTTATTTCGATAATTTTTTAATCAATTAAGCATTGGCGACTATTTAGTGCGCGTGATCTTAATCATCATAACGGGATTATCGAAGCGATGAGAAGCTGACAATACCGAATCAGTGAGTCCATCATCAGCACTTATTACACCGGGATGACCATGGACTTTGTCGTTATCATCGCGGGCTGCATTAAAGCCTTCACCGCCATCAGCAGGCCCAGGTATTGTCCCTTTTTCTTCAGAGTTAGCCTCAGTGCCAGCATCGTATGCAATGACTCGCAATGTGGTTGTGTCATCAACAGCCAATGTTGAAAGATTAAAACCTGTAGTGCCTGCGAAAGCATCATTAGTGTTAACGAGCATAGTGACGATAGACAGGTCTGCTACGCTTGATTGCTCTAGGCTCATTGTTATTGATTGAGTGGCGCCTGGCACTAAGACTCCGTCGCCGCTAAAGAGCTCATTGACACCCGTTTCGCCTGCGAGTTCACTACTATCACCCGATTCAGCTAGGGTCTCGAGTGCAACACTGGCGGCCATGCCAGTACTCCAAAGTCGACTACCGCTCTCTTGAGCCACGACAGCGACCGGAGACATTGGCTGGTTAGCCGTTAAGTTGGTTATCATCACACTGTAGTCTTGCATCACAGGTGCCACGACGGGCGGCTCGACGGGTGCAGATGAATCATTGTCGTTATCAGAGCAGCCCGCTAAGCTCATGACTGCAACAGCGATGATTGCCGCGGCACTGTATTTAAAGTTCAGTTTAGGATAGTTCATAGTTTGATCTCCTATTTCACGACAACAGTCACTCGAGCTACAGGGTTTAACCAGCGATGAACACGGCTGTCTAAATCACTTGTGCCAGCATTTACGTCAGTATCACCTAACACACCAGGGTGAATATGCACTTTATCATTGCTACTGCTATCCATTACGCCAGTGGCGTTCATGCCGCCATCGCCACCAGGTGCTGCTGGGATCCCAGGCGTTCCTGCTGCTCCGCCACCATTAATGATCTCATCATTGGCTTCGGTACCAGCATCATAGGCATTAAGGGTAAAAGTATAAGTGCCAGCTTCCGTTGGGATCTTCCAAGCATCTAAGCCGACAAATGCATCGTTAGTCGGCAATACCATCGCGGTAATCGATAAGTGCGTCATTTCACCACTATCGAGCATAATGCTTTCAACTTTAGCACTCGGCGCCAGTAGTCCCATCGCAGGGTTGGCTATCGTCACACCGCCTGCACCTGTAACAGCAGCATCTAGATCGCCAATATCACCCCCTTCAGCCATTTTTTGTAGCGCAGGCGTTGCCATCTCACCGGCCTGAAATAGATGGCTATCCATATCATGTGCAGCAATGAGTAACGGGGTAAAATAGTTACCGTGGGTTAGATTTGTCACACTGATTTCAAGCTCTGCAGCGGTTGCAGGCAGGCTCATTAAACTTCCTAGTATGAGGGCTTTGGTTACGTGGTTAACATTCATGGTATATCTCCGTTGTCTGAATAGTTAAAGCATGACGACGGGATATCACCTGAGTATCTCCAAATAATCACAAAAGTATAACAATGGTAAGTGAGTCACTGCTTAATCATTTTTTCAGCGTTTTATTGTCATGGATAACGAGACCGTGGCGGAGTTTATTGAAACCCAAGAGATTATTGTTAAGCTCAAGCTAATTGGGGTCAACTACGCCAAGGGCTATGCTATCGGTCGGCCACAGGCTCTAGATTCTTACCAGCCAATTAATGCGCTGCTGCAACGGTCGGCATAGCGATAGTTGCGGTTTAACGCTTTATATGTGAATTTGGGGTTATCGCGATAAATGTGGGTTAAATATGAATAGCTTCAAAGACAAAGTCATTATTGTTACGGGGGCCTCAGAAGGTATTGGGCGTGCCTTAGCCATTGCACTTGCGCCCTTAGGTTGTCAGTTAGTGATTAGTGCTCGTAATCAACAGCGATTAGCGTCCTTAGCATCGGAGCTCACAATATTAGGATTGCCGCCTTTGGTGTGTGCAGCCGATTTAGCGCAACCGTCACAGTGCAAAAGTTTAATTGAAGCATGTATAGCGCGTTTTGGGCGTTTAGATATTCTAATCAATAATGCCGGCATGACAATGTGGTCACGCTTTGATGAACTGACAGACTTAAGCGTGTTATCTCAAATAATGCAGGTAAACTACTTGGCCCCAGCCTATCTTAGTCATGCCGCGATCCCCTATCTTAAACAGACTGAAGGTCAGATTGTTGCCGTGGCTTCGATTACTGGAATGACAGGAGTACCCGCTCGTAGCGGTTATGCCGCTTCTAAACATGCGGTGATTGGCTTCTTTGATTCGTTGAGAATTGAGTTAAGCGACGATAATGTTGCGGTGACAGTGATCTGCCCAGATTTTGTTGTGACTCAAACCCATAAAAGAGCCCTAGATGGTCAAGGAAACCCTTTGGGGACCACGCCAATGCAAGAGTCTAAAATCATGACGGCTGACCGATGTGCACAGCTAATGCTACCCGCAATAGCGCAGCGTAAACGATTGTTGATTACCTCATTTAGAGGTCGTATAGGACGATTTTTTAAAATAATCGCCCCCGGCCTGATCGACAAAATCACTCGTAATGCCATTGCATCAGGCCGTTAGCGAATCAATTAATCACGGTTACTTATTAAGATGCTTAACGATAGCGGCTGCCGCATCCTCTTTAGTCGTTGCACTTTTGGTTGGTTCAATGGTTATCGCTGGCGTATGGCCAGTCATATTTTCTGCAATATGTAACCAATCAGGATGCCAATAAAATGAGGTGCCCGCTAAGGTATCCCAATTATGGACGCCAGATGTTTCGCCTTGATAGACAAGATCGCCAAGTGAATATTTCATAATTATCCCTAGTTTTTAAGTTTAAGTAAAAAACTGTATTTTAATCATAATGATATCTATATTTCATTACCGCACTGATTAATACTTAGCCACAGAATGCGCTAACAAAGGCTGAATTTGTGCTGGCTAGATCACAAAAATTAAGATTAATTACTTGATGTTAGCTTGAATTTGTTGAGCATTCAAAGATGATAAGCCTTATGACCATTAAAGCGAGTTAATGTTTGAAAGAGATATTTCTATTAAATGATATGTATTTCGGTTAGAGGTTTATCAATAAAAAGCCCAGCGAATAGTTGGGCTTGGTCTTAGGGTTCGTTAGTTGTTGGTTATATCGAGGTTGATTAACCACCATGCTCTAGATTGAATATCGCCATACTCGATAACTCCACCAGGTCGATAAGGCTTAGCAAAGTGCACCAGTACAATGGGAGTTCTAGTTTGATATCTTCCAGGTTCAGTAAACCAAGCGTTAAATGGATCGCTCTTATTTAGGCTAACAGTGACCTCAGAGCTTACTGGTTGAGTCAGCCCTGGGCAGGTGTGAATGCTTTTAGAGGTAATAGGGAATCCAACTTGGCTACCGTCACTGCAATGACTGGTATTTTGCAGCCTTAATGTCACGAGGGTACAGCCTTTATAAGTGGCAGGGTCTTTACAAACTAGAACCGTCATCGTTGAATAGCCAGTGCTTTGCTCACCAGTATCATGGTTCTTAAGCTCTTTTCTACCACCAAAAGCGGAGAAATAAGAAACTTCATTAGCTGCAATAGAGATTGGCGATATAATCTGCTTATCAGCAGCATCAAAACTGATAGTCGCTTCTTCCCCTAAACCTGACTTTATTCCAGCTACGTGTAGCTTGTAAGTTATGGACGCTGGTTTATAGTTTTGCCCGCCGTCGTCATTAACTTCTATGGTTAGGTAGGCATTTTCTCCTGATTTAGCGTAGGTATGTAGTTTGATATCACCATTGCTGTGGAGTTCTGCAAACTCAGGAGAGACGGTTAAAGGAAAGCGGAACGTTAATTCACCGAATTGGTTATCCATCGTTGGCGCTTCGACATTTCGATCTGGATAGAAAATTACTTGTTGATTGATATTATCTATCTCAAGACCTGGGTGTTTGGCTTTCTCAATATTTACGCTAAACGAACGGATTGTGCGTTCAAAGTTTCGACTTTCTTCGATAACACTCACTTGCACAAGACCTGCGCCTTTTACAGATAATTCCCCCGTTTGAGTATTAGCGATAACCACGTTAGCGGCTTGGAGATCACCATAATAACTAATCTGGCTGTTAGGCCCTCGCCCAATAATCGTGGGAGCAGCAAGCTTGCCGTCAGGAGAATACTCACCTGTGATTAGTTTATTTGTGAGTGCGAGTTCAGAATTTTCGACAGCCTTATCGATAATAATATTAAACTCAGCTTTTTGTGGTAAATGACCTGCATCACCTGGATCAGTGACTATAAATGTAGCATTACCAGCATTATGTATAGTTAACGTACGAGCAGTTTCATTGATGGAAACAACGTCAGTCTGACCGTGTTTAAATTGCCATTGCAATTGACCAATACTACCCGATATTGGAATATCAAGCTCACGCTCTGAAGAGTAAGGGATACGTATTGAAGCAATAGACAAGCTACCACTTAATGGAGAAACATCGACAAAAAAGCGTTCCGTGACACTGTGATAATAATCGTCTCCAGCATCAACAGCAGTTATCCAGCCTCGTCCAGCGCCGACTAAAGTGATAATGCCAGTAGTAGAGTCCTGGTTGAAAACATGATCGCCGCTATTATCTATGGTGAAACTCATACTCCCTTTGTTGTTTAATACGGTGGGAGTAAAAGTAGCATTATGAGTGTAATCAATTCTAGTATTGGTAAGTAAAAGAGTCGTGTTGGTTTTCTTGTCGATTGAAACACTAAATGTTTTTTGTTGTTTTTCCCAGAAATCACCTCCATCATCCGTTACTAGCACCTCCACTTTACCAGGCTTTAATATCGTCATTTTTCCAGTATTCGGTTCAACCAGGACAACATCAGTTGCACTATTATCAGTAAGGTTGAAATGCAGTTGGCCATGGACACCAATTACTTGAGGTAGAAGCTGTGAGTTTGCTTGATAGCGGCTTTCGATTGCCAAGCTATTAAGTGAATTATCATTAATACGTGTGACTTTGATATTAATAACTTTACTACTGCTGGCATAGTTCTGGTTGCCGCTATCAGTGACTGTTACTTGAGTTTCCCCAATGCTTTCAAAGCTAAACAGACCCTTTACATCATCAATAATATTGATGATGTCATTATTTACATTGTCGGTCACAGCGAAATGTAGAGTTCCTTTTGCAGCTGAAACCGGAATTTCATACTGAGTGTCCACGCTATACTGCACTATGATATCTTGGACTTGTAACTCAAGATTACTTGCTTGATTAATCTGTACTTTAAAGCGTTGCATTGCGATGGGTGAGTGGTGTTGCAGTGCTTCTTGCTGGACTTGGATTTCTGTTGTACCAGCTCCAATAATACTCATCTCTCCAGTGTCAGAGTCGACTTTAACGACGTTAGAATTGGTATCTTTGACGAGTGAGTAATGGATAACTTGGGCTGGAGCACCACTATATACAGGTAGAAGTTTAGCGCCGATAACAAATGGTTTGTTTTTAATATCTTTAAAGCTGGCGGATAAGCTTGATGCTGGTTCAATAGTAATATTGAATTTTTGGGTGTCTTGTTGGTAATTGCGGCCACCATCATCGGTAACATCAACTGAAACTGTTCCGCTGCCCCAGATCAAAAACTCACCAGCTAGGTCAATCAGTACGACTTGATCGCTTTGATCTGCACTGAGCTCATATTCTAGTTCACCTAAAGCGCCACTAGCAAAGGCTTGATGACGTGTCGCTTCTTGATAAATTAGGCTTAGATCATTTGTCAGTATCGGTGCACGAGGTGCTTTTTCTACCGTGACATTGAAGCGTATACGGCCTGGCAGATATTGGTTATTACCACTGTCTATAGCGATAACTTCAGTTGAACCTGCATTTAGTACAGATAAGCCTTGCTTATCTGTTGATATTTGCAATACATCGTCAGCCGCACCCTCTGCAACCTGGTAACTTATGGTTCCAATTTTACCGGTAATATTCGTTGTGATAGCAAGCTGAGGTGCAAACGTCTGTGTGATATCAAGGATCTTAAATCCAGGGTGCGATTGTTTTTGTGGCACGGTATCAGTGTCTTCTGAACCACCGCCTCCACATGCGGTTAGTAACAGAAGTAACAGCAGATTTACGTATTTCATAAAGCCTCCAGCTTAAAATTGAAGCGGGAGTATACGTTTGTGGTGAATATGCTGCAACGCGATGCTTTGCTGTTATTAAATGTTGGTTTTTTGTTTTATTTGGTAGAGTGTTCTATATGCAATGTAGAAATTACTAATAGTATATTTTTCAACCTTAGCATTTGATTAATATGAAAAAGTATCTAGTACCCGTGTTTCTAGTAGGTGGTTTTATGCAGCGTAGTTGCATTTAAATAAATCGCGATCTAGATCACGTTTTTGTAATCGATATAGTTTCGCTGGTGACAATACGGCTGGGGGATATTGGTATAGAGCTTTATGACCGTCAGTATCTAAAGGTCATTAGTGATTCAATTACAATTTTCTCGCCATACGTCGGAAATTACTACAAATGTTCGCTATAAAAAAGCCCAGTTTTCACTGGGCTTTTAATTGAGATTAAATGCTTAGCGATTTAGCTTTTACCATTCTCACGAGCGATAGCACGGTAGGCGATATCGGTACGAAAATACACGTCATCCCAATGGATAGCGTCAACCAATTGGTAAGCAGATGCCTGTGCTTCAGTCACTGTATTGCCCAAAGCGGTAGCGCATAGCACACGGCCACCATTGGTCACGACTTTACCATCTTGCATGCTGGTGCCAGCATGAAACACTTTCGCATCGTTATTGCCTAAGTCTAAACCCTCAATCACATCGTGCTTTCGATATGCATCTGGGTAACCGCCAGCGGCTAATACCACGCCGACAGCGGCACGTGAATCAAACTCTGCGGTCACTTGATCTAGCTCGCCACGAGTTGAGGCTAAACACAGTTCTACTAGATCAGATTTAAGACGCATCATGATCGGCTGAGTTTCTGGATCGCCAAAGCGGCAGTTGTACTCAAGCACTTTTGCGCTGCCATCGGGTGAAATCATCAAACCAGCATATAGGAAACCAGTGTAAACATTACCTTCAGCGGCCATGCCATCAACCGTTGGGCGAATTACGTGATCAATGGTCCAATCATGTACGGCTTGAGTCACAACAGGGGCGGGGGAGTATGCACCCATACCGCCAGTGTTGGGACCATGATCGCCATTGTCTCGTGCTTTATGGTCTTGGCTGGTGGCCATCGCCAGAATGTTCTTGCCATCAACCATCACGATAAAGCTGGCTTCTTCGCCTTTTAGGAACTCTTCGATAACAACCCGAGAACCCGCTTCACCAAAGAGGTTACCGGCCAGCATATCGTCAATTGCCGCATTTGCTTCAGTTTGGTCAGCGGCAATAATCACGCCTTTACCTGCCGCTAAACCATCAGCCTTAATCACGACCGGGTAACCCGTTGTCGCCGTTAATTCTGTTACATAAGCCTTAGCGGGCGTAATGTCGGTAAAGTTTGAGTAAGCCGCGGTTGGAATATTGTGGCGTGCTAAAAAGTCTTTAGTGAAAGCTTTGGAAGATTCTAGCTGCGCCGCACCTTGAGTTGGGCCAAAAATGGGCAAGCCGGCTTCATTGAAAGCATCTACAAGCCCCAATGCGAGTGGGACTTCAGGGCCTACAATGGTAATAGCCACTTTTTCCTCTGCTGCGAAAGCCACCAATGCAGTGATCTCTTCAACGTTAATCGCCACGTTTTCTAACTTTGGCTCTAAAGAGGTGCCAGCATTACCGGGTGCAACAAAAACAGTTTCAACTTGTGCTGATTGCGCCGCTTTCCATGCCAATGCATGTTCACGACCGCCTCCACCAATAACTAATACTTTCATTTTTTTATCCTTTATCGCTTCTTCATCAATCCTTGTTCGGCATCAAACATACTCATGTATTGGCATACATTGCGTGTGTTTTCTTTACCCAAGAATCGATGACTTTGCGCTAAACCCTAAAATTAATTTTGTTGGAAACTCTAAATCCTAAAATCTAGGATCTAGAATCTGCTTATAAATTAATGACGGAAGTGACGCATGCCAGTAAACACCATTGCCATGCCGTGCTCATCTGCCGCATTGATAATCTCTTGGTCACGAATAGAGCCACCAGGTTGGATGATACAGCTAATGCCAGCAGCGGCTGCAGCATCAATACCGTCACGGAATGGGAAGAACGCATCAGATGCCATCACTGAGTCTTGAACGACTAGCCCTTCGTCAGCCGCTTTAATACCTGCCACTTTAGCGCTATACACTCGGCTCATTTGACCTGCGCCAACACCGATTGTCATGCTGTTTTTAGCGTAAACAATCGCGTTTGATTTGACAAACTTAGCCACTTTCCAGCAGAACATAAGATCTTTCATTTCGCTAGCTGTCGGTTGGCGTTTAGAGACGACTTTAACATCATCCAATCCAACCATGCCTTGGTCGCGATCTTGTAGCAATAAGCCACCGTTAACACGTTTGTAATCAAGGCTCTCAGTCTTGCTAGCCCATTGTCCACATTCAAGTACGCGTACGTTAACCTTTGCTGCAACAATGTCGCGCGCTGCTTGGCTAACTGACGGGGCAATGATCACTTCAACAAATTGACGCTCAACAATCGCTGCTGCGGTGGCTGCATCTAACTCGCGGTTAAAGGCGATAATGCCACCAAACGCTGACGTTGGGTCGGTTTGGAATGCACGGTTATAGGCTTCTAACAGGTTTTCACCAATAGCCACACCACAAGGGTTAGCATGTTTCACGATGACACATGCTGGCTCATTAAACTCTTTAACACATTCAAGTGCTGAGTCCGTATCGGCGATATTGTTATAAGACAATGCTTTGCCTTGCAACTGAACGGCAGTTGCAACAGAGGCTTCATCGATATGGATATCAACGTAAAAAGCGGCTGTTTGATGGCTATTTTCGCCATAACGCAGATCTTGCTTTTTAACTAATTGAGTATTGTAAGTGCGTGGGAACTTAGAGTCTTCATGACACTCGTCTTTGCTATGTGCAGGGACCTTAGTGCCGAAGTAGTTAGCGATCATGCCATCATATGCAGCAGTGTGCTCAAACGCCGCAATCGCGAGATCAAAACGTGTTTCCAGCGTAGTACTGCCGTTATTTGCGTTCATTTCTGCAATAACACGGCCGTAGTCGTTAGCGTTAACCACGATGGTAGTATCTTTATGGTTTTTAGCGGTTGAGCGAACCATCGTTGGGCCGCCAATATCGATATTCTCGATAGCGTCCGCAAGGGTGCAACCTTCTTTTGCGACGGTTTCTGCAAATGGATATAAGTTAACAGCAACCAAATCGATAGGGTTGATGTTGTTTTGCTCCATTACAAGCTCGTCTATACCACGGCGTGCCAAAATTCCACCATGCACTTTCGGGTGCAAAGTTTTGACACGGCCATCCATTATTTCTGGGTGGCCAGTATAATCCGATACTTCAATGACTGGCACACCATTATCTGCCAACAGGCGGGCAGTGCCGCCAGTAGATAGTAGCTCAACACCTTGAGCATGCAGCGCTTGTGCAAACTCTAAGATTCCGGTTTTATCTGAAACGCTTAACAGCGCGCGACGAATAGGTCTGGCATTATTCATTGTAGGTATAGGGTCCAGTAGTTATTTTAAGGATCTTTCGGAAAACAGAACAGTATTGCGTTTGCGAACGCCTACACTGCTTTCCAAAAGTCCCTCAATTTACTCTCCCGTCACGGCGCGCATATTTTAACGCAGTTTTATCCTTGACGGTGTTTTTTTCTGCGCGATTTCACAATACGGTAAACAGAACAAGCATTGATCCAGTTTTTTGTTCAAGATAGCCTTGACCTTGGATACAACTCCAAGGTTTATACTTTGAACATTGATAAATATCGCATCGGCAATATTTGGCAGTCTATCGCGGTGAGATTAGGAGATAATGATGTATCGAATTGGTGAGCTGGCACAGTTGTGTGAGGTCAGAACGGATACGTTAAGGTTCTACGAGAAACATGGTCTGTTATCACCTTCATCGAGAACAGATTCGGGTTATCGTATCTATACCCAAGCTGATGCTGAACGCTTACGCTTTATTTTGCGTGCTAAAGCGGTCGGTTTTACGCTAGCAGAAATAGCGGAACTGCTGTCGATTGAGTTAGACAAGTCCAATTGGGCCTGTGCTGATGTTAAAGGACTAGTTGACGATAAGCTGGCTAATGTTGAGGCCAAGATTGCCGAACTGAACCATTTTCAACTCTCTTTGCAACGACTATCTCAAGCGTGTTGCGGTGGGCCTGAAAGCGCAGAACATTGCTCCATTTTAGAAGCGTTAGAGTCGAGTACTGAGAACATTCGCTGTGAAAATCATAGCCATACTCACGACGATGCCCAGTTTACTAAAACGTGCCAAGACAAATCAGCGGTTAAGAATTCACAAGAGAAATAGTTATGTTATTAAACAACTTTATCGACCTTTTTTTAGACTCGGCGCCTTGGCTGTTATTGGGCTTAGTGTTGGCGGGCATGCTCAAAATGTTTGTGCCTATGGCTTGGATGCAAAAACAACTTGGCGGCCACGGTTTTAAAACCGTAGTTAAAGCGGCCGTACTGGGTGCGCCTTTACCTTTATGTTCATGTGGTGTTATTCCTGCGGCAGTCGGCTTGCGCCGTAGCGGAGCATCAAAGGCTGCCACTACCTCCTTTTTAGTCTCTACGCCAGAAACTGGGGTTGACTCAGTGACGGTGTCTTACGTGTTGCTCGGCCCATTCATGGCGATTGTTAGGCCAATAGCAGCTGTTATCAGTGCAATTGTGGCAGGCCTATTAGTCGGACGTGACGACGATGACGGCAAACCCGCAGCCGATCAAGCTAAGCAAGCCGAGACATCATCATGCTGTAGTAGTAAGAAAGCGGAACCTAAAGTGGCCACTAGCTCATGCTGTGCAAGTGAAAAGAAAGCACCGCTGAGTATGAAACCGGTTGCAGATAGCAGCGTAATGTCAATGCCAGTCAATGCTGCACCACTGAATTTAAACCAAGCAGCAGGGGCTAAGCAATCAAGTTGCTGTAGCAGTAAAAAAACAGCGCCAATTCAGACTGAAGCTGCCACTTCGTCATGTTGCAGTTCAAAGTCGTCAGACACTACCGCTGAAACTGAAAGCTGCTGCGAGTCGACGAAAGATATCGCTACCGAGTTAAAAGGCACTTCGGTTATTAGTCGTATCGGTAAAGGCTTACATTTTGCGGCGACAGATTTAGTGCGTGATACTACAGTGTGGTTATTGGTCGGTTTATTTTTTGCCGCCTTAGTACAAACTTATGTCCCCGCTGACTTTATGGCAAAATGGGGCGATGGCATTTTAGCGATGTTGGTGATGGTCGTAATTTCTGTCCCTATGTATATCTGCGCGACAGCATCAACGCCTATTGCGGCGGGTTTACTACTGGCTGGCGTTTCACCTGGTGCAGTATTGGTGTTTATGTTGGCGGGCCCTGCGACGAATATAGCCACCTTAGGCGTGGTGACTAAAGAACTAGGCAAGCGCGCGCTATTTGGTTATTTAGGCGGTGTATTGGGCGTGGCATTAGTCTCGGGCATTATCGTCAACTACCTTGTCGAAACCTTTGGTTTTGTGGTTATGCCGCAGATTGGTGAGCAACATAACTTGTTGCCAGCGGCGATTGTCTACACTTCAGGTATTGTGCTTGCCATACTTATGGCTAAAGTCTTTTTAGACATGCTACCTAAAAACTGGTGGCGTCGAGATTGCTGCTCATAGTGTTACCCATCGTATAGGCTTATGCATTAAATTGATGGGTGTATAGATTGGCAGCAGAAAAAAGGCACTCATTGAGTGTCTTTTTTTATATTCATTAAAGCTGTCTGTTGAAACTGTGAGGTGACGAGAGTGCTTAAACTATCGACCATTTAGTCCGCCGCGGTTTGCTGTGGATCAACAAACACTCATCACTATTGAACATAGTAGCAGTCATATTATGTTCATTTTCGATATCAATATTTCATCATCTTCATCCAAACATGGTGCTAAAAACAGCATGTCCCTCGTTCAATGCTGCAAATATCATCTCTTCGACCTAGAGCTGTGCAAATTACGGCAACGGCAATTTGGCCCTATTTCCAGTTAAATCTAAATTAGTCGCTGCCACAGTGACGTTATAGGTGCGCCATATTGTCTCGATATAAATAAATAGCCTTCTGAAAAATTGAATAGCCTTTGTTATTTATAATCGATATCGGCATGTTGCAGGCTTATATTCCCTTGCAAGCCTGATATGGAGGCCTTTTCTAACGGAATTACGTTTTTATCATAGTCTCTATTTATCTTTTTACGTCGACACCTTTAGGGACATATTGTCGTTTTGAGTGGGTTAAATTGTCCGCTCTCGTTATTTGTGAGTTGAAGGGTGTTTAATGCTATACCTCTTGATTTCTGATTGTATAATTAGGCATAAATGCTGAGTTTCTATTATTTTTTGGCATTTAATTCTGTTGGTGCTTTGTTGTGATCTCGATCGTGCGTTAGTAATTGTCGGTATAGGTGACTTTAGGGATAATCCGTTGGCGTTGACGCGTCTTCGTTTAGCGTGCGGCTTAGCAAGACAAGTTAACGACAAAAACCAAACTACAGTGTCGAGATGAGAACCTCGGCCTGGGTAGAAAGAAAACTAATTGTGTGAGGGTAATATGAACAGACGTCAGTTTTTTAAACTGTGCGCGAGTAGTACTGCAACCTCAGCGATCTCTGCACTTGGGCTGTTGCCCAGTAAAGCGTTTGCTGCGGTTCGTGAGTTTAAACTACTAAGAGCGAAAGAGACCCGCAATAACTGTTGTTATTGTTCAGTGGGTTGTGGCTTATTGATGTACAGCCATGGCAGTAACGGCAAAAATGCCGAAAAATCTATTTTCCACATTGAAGGCGATGCGGACCATCCGGTTAACCGCGGCTCACTTTGCCCTAAAGGTGCAGGCCTGGTGGACTATGTGAACAGTCCGAACCGTAACCACTTTCCTGAAGTACGTGAACCAGGTACTAATGAATGGAAACGCATTAGCTGGAATGAGGCATTCGGTCGTATTGCTCGCTTGATGAAAGATGACCGTGATGCAAACTTTATCGAAAAGAACAGCGATGGAACCACGGTAAACCGCTGGTTGAGCACGGGGATGATGACCTCCTCTGCACAGCCAAACGAAGGCGCTTATATTACCCATAAATTTGCCCGTTCTCTTGGCCTCGTTGCCATCGATACTATTGCACGTAACTGACACTCCCCAACGGTAGCAAGTCTTGCTCCAACATTTGGGCGCGGTGCCATGACCAACCACTGGATCGATATTAAGAACTCCAATGTCGTGGTGATCATGGGCGGTAATGCCGCCGAAGCACACCCTGTCGGTTTCGGCTGGGTAACAGAAGCCATGGAACACAATAACGCCAAACTGGTTGTTGTCGACCCTCGTTATAACCGCAGTGCTGCACTGTCGGATTGCTACGCGCCTTTGCGCAGTGGTACAGATATCGCCTTTTTGCTCGGCTTAAGCCGGTACCTGATTGAAACTAAACAAGTTAACTATGACTATGTGAAGGCTTATACCAATGCCTCTTATATCGTCCGTGAAGATTTCGAATTTAATGAAGGTCTGTTCAGTGGTTTCGATGAGAAGAGTCGCACCTATGACAAAGAGACTTGGTACTACGAGCTTGATGAAGACGGTTATGCCAAAGTCGACGAAAGTTTTGAACATCCTCGCTGTGTATGGAACCTGCTGAAACAGCATGTGGAACGCTACGATTTTGACACCGTCAGCAACATCACAGGTACCCCTGTTGAGGATTATGAAAAAGTGTGTGCCATCATCGGCAGCACCTACACCCATGACAAAGCAGCAACCTTCATGTACGCCTTAGGTTGGACTCACCACACTAAGGGCACGCAAAATATCCGTTCTATGGCCATGGTTCAGCTATTACTGGGCAATATTGGCGTACTCGGTGGTGGTGTGAACGCACTTCGTGGTCACTCAAATGTGCAGGGCGCAACGGATATGGGGCTACTGTGTCAGGCACTGCCTGGTTACCTCAAATTACCGAGTGATAAAGATACGAGTTTACACACCTATCTCGAACACCATACGCCAAAACCACTGCGTCCGGGTCAGACCAACTATTGGTCAAACTACCCTAAGTTTTTCATCTCTCAGATGAAGAGTTTCTGGGGCGAGAACGCCACCAAAGAAAACAGTTTCGGTTATGACTGGTTACCGAAGTGGGATCAGCAATACGACTTCACTAAACACATCGACATGATGTACCACGGCGAGGTTAATGGCTATTTTATTCAAGGGGTTAACGCGATTAACTCTATGCCGAACCGTAACAAGACGTTAGCGGCATTTAGCAAGCTGAAGTTCATGGTGGTGATGGATCCACTCGCGACAGAAACATCCGTCTTCTGGAAAAAAGACGACAAGTTTAATGATGTCGATCCAAGCCAGATCCAGACACAGGTTTTCCGTCTGCCGACAACCCTGTTTGCCGAAGAGGAAGGCTGTATTGTCAACTCGGGTCGCTGGATGCAGTGGCACTGGAAAGGCGCGAATGCACCAGGTGAGTCTAAGCCTGATGCTGCGATCTTATCCGGTATCTTGATGAAGCTCCGAGCGCTTTATAAAGAGGAAGGCGGCGTATTGCCTGAGCCGATAAATGCGATTAACTGGGCTGGCTATCACGACTCTCATTTCCCGCATGGGTCGGAAGTGGCAAAAGAGCTCAACGGTATTGATCTTAAAACGGGTAAGCAGCTGGATAGTTTCAGTCAGCTTAAAGATGACGGTAGTACTGCCTGTGGCTGCTGGATCTACTCGGGTTCTTGGACCGAAGAGGGCAACTTGATGGCCCGCCGTGATAACTCGGATCCGTCCGGCAAAGGTATCACTCCGGGTTGGTCATTCGCGTGGCCTTCTAATCGTAGAGTGCTCTACAACCGCGCGTCATGTGACGTTAATGGCAAGCCTTGGGATCCAAAGCGAACCATTGTGGAGTGGAAGCATGATAAATGGCATGGCATCGATGTAGGTGACTTCAATATGAAGCTGACACCACAAGAATCGGCTCATCCGTTTATTATGCAACAAGAAGGTGTTGGACGTTTCTTTGCCCTTAAACACCTGGCTGAAGGACCTTTCCCTGAGCATTATGAGCCCATGGAATCGCCTATTGGCACCAATCCATTGCATCCAAAAGTTGTTAGTAATCCTGCGGTACGTATGCTTGATGGTGTAGCAGAAACCTTAGGTTCGCATAAGGAATATCCGTATGTGTGTACCACATACTGTGTGACTGAACACTTTAACTTCTGGACTGCGCATTGTCGTTTAGCGGCTATCTCGATGCCTGAGACGTTTGTTGAAATTGACGAAGTATTGGCGGCAGCTAAAGGGATTAACAGCGGCGATTGGGTCACCGTGAGTTCTAAACGTGGGGAGTTGCAGACCAAGGCATTAGTGACTAAGCGCCTACAACCGCTCAAGGTTCATGGACAGCTAGTGCACACCGTGGGATTACCGCGTCATGGCGGTTATAACGCGCTAACTCGCAAGAGCAGCAGTTGTAATGTTCTGACCACAGAAGTCGGTGATGCAAATACTCAGGTGCCTGAATTTAAGGCATTCCTGGTAAATGTTACTAAGGTGGAGGCGATCTAATTATGTCTACTCAAGATATTATTTTAAGCTCCGGCACCTCTAGGCTCAGCCCCGCGGCGCAGGTAAGAAAGAAACTGAGCAAGGTGGCCAAGTTATTTGATGCCACCAAGTGTAACGGCTGTAAGGCTTGTCAGGTTTCCTGCTCTGAGTGGAACGATCTGCGGGCACCCATAGGTGAGTTTACTGGTAGCTACCAAAACCCGGCGGACCTTTCCTCCGAGTGCTGGACTCTGATGAAGTTTAACGAGGTTACCGATGAGAAAGACAAGCTACTACGTTGGCAGTTTACTCATACAGCCTGCATGCATTGTGATGATCCAGCTTGCTTGACCGCTTGTTCGACCAAAGATGCCATTGTTCAACATGCCAACGGTATTGTGGACTTTGACTCTGACAAATGTATCGGCTGTGGATATTGCGTAACCGCTTGTCCATTTGATGTCCCTAAGCTCGACTCTGTGGATCAAAAAGCCTACAAATGCACCATGTGTTCTGACCGATTGCAAGTGGGTCAGGAACCCTCATGTGTGAAGTCATGTACCACTGGCGCGCTGAAGTTTGGTACTCGTGAAGACATGCTTTTTATCGCAGATATGCGTATTAAGCAACTTCACGAAAAGGGCTTTACTAAGGCTGGATTGTATAACCCAAAAGGGGTTGGCGGTACCGGTATGATGATGATTTTGCATGATATCGATGACCCACAAAGTTATGGTTTACCCGCTGATCCAAAGACCAGCTTGTCGATCAAACTATGGCAAGACCTAGTCAAACCTTTGGGAGCTGCAGGGATTATCGCCACTGTGGCGGTGGCTTGTCTGCACCGTATCACTGTGGGCCGCAATATCGTCGAAGAAGATGAACCTGCTGCGTTCGATCACTCTCACCCAAGCAAGTCAGATAAGGAGTAACGCTCATGCATAAGCAGAATAAGATTTTGCGCCATAAGTTGTTCGATCGGATCTGCCACTGGTTTGTGGTGGCGGTGGGCTTGGTGACTTTTCTTACCGGCTTTGGTTTCTTTTTCCCATCTTTTCAATGGTTGGGAGCCATTGCAGGTACGCCGCAGATGGCGCGCTTTGTTCATCCTATCGCCGGCTTGATGATGTGTCTGCCGTTGATGTTGATACTCGTGCGTTATTACCACCATAACAAGTGGGAAAAGAACGACCTTAAATGGATGCTAGCTATCAAGGATGTGATGTTTGAAAACGAGGACAAAATCCCCGCTATCGGCCATTACAATCCGGGGCAAAAAGTGCTGTTTCGCACCTTTGTGGTGACCTCTGTCGTGTTGACAGTGACTGGCATCATGATGTGGCAGCCCTACTTTGCGCCTTACTTTGCCTCCGCCGCTATCGAGTGGGCCATCTTGTTGCACGCCATTTGTGCGGTGATCATGTTGATCTTCGTCATCGTGCATTTCTGGATGGCTACCTGGGTAGAAGGGTCGGTTGCAGGCATGTTGTATGGCTCTGTTTCAAGAGCCTGGTGTAAGAAGCACCATCCCAACATGCTTAATGATCCAAAACTAAAGACTATAAAGCAGGAAAAACACTAATTATGAGCACAGCAATACTCGACGCTGAAAAAATCCCGGCCCAGAAATTGGAGATCAAAACCTTGATCCCTGCAGATCCTCAAGCGATCTACCAATTCCGGGCTGCAAGGCTCGCAGAGCTCGCTGAAGAGTCAGGTTTGCCTGATTACTTTCGCTTGCTGAAGCTGTTGGTCAGCGCACAAGCCCGGGTAGCCGGCGTTGCCACACCGACAGATTTATCTGAGCTGAGCTGCTTTGGCCCCAAGCCTGAGTTTGATTTCGAGCAAAGTCAGCCTATGGCACAGGGTCATTTTGAGTGGGGAAACTATTGGCAGTCGGTATTGCTGGAGCTCATAAGTGATCTCTTGCCTAAGCTCTTGTCCAAGCCTTCGTCTGAATCTTCGCCTGAAAGTGCGGCGGATCTAACGGCAGTACTAAAGGCGTTAGCGAGTACTGAACCGGAAACCTTACAGCAATATGCCGAGGCGATGTTACTCGGTCACTTTGCAGAGGTTCCGGCTGAGTACACCCTGTTTATCTGGGCAGCGCTATCAGTCTATTGGTCTCACTGGGCGACGGATGTAGCAACAGCTTTAGCAACAACGGGACAAGGCTATAAAACCCTATGCCCGGTGTGTGGCTGTCATCCGGTGGCGAGTGTTATCAAGGAGAAACCACGCACAGGTTTACGTTATCTACATTGCAGCTTATGTGAAACTGAGTGGCATCAGATCCGTGCCGAGTGCACCTCTTGTGGTGAAGACAAAGGGGTTTTTCTTTGGGCTGAAACAGAAACTAAGGCCGCTGTGCGGATCGAAAGCTGTGACACCTGTAAGGGGTACACCAAGATGTTGTTTACTGACATCAACCCCAAATTCGAGGTCGCAGTGGATGATCTAGCAACGCTACTTATGGATAAATATGTGGTAGAGCAAGGCTATTTGGCCACAACGGTTAATCCGCTATTGCTGGCTCACGAGCAGTAAAGTAAGTCCCGTCAGGGCGGCTGATTCCAGATAACGGAGTCAGTCGCACTGATTTTTATTCCAGTAAGTTCAGTGACAACTGAATAGAAATTTATAGACATTATCAGATGACCTCAGCAATCGACACTACCGCCGCACTTTACCGTTCACTGCCAGCCATGGACAGCCTATTGCTGCATAAGGCCGTGCTAAAACTCAGGCTAGAGTATGGCGATACTTGGGTTAAGAGCCAACTCAACAGCTTGCTTAATCAGGCAAGAGAGCTTATCGCTCAGCAGAGTAAACTCCCGGACTACTGCGGGGCACCTGAGGCGATCATAAAAGAGTTAACCCATAAATTATTAGACGGTCAACGCCACAGTCTACAAGCGGTATGGAACCTGACGGGGACCATATTGCACACCAACCTCGGACGTTCGCAACTGAGTGAAGCGGCAATTTCTGCCGTCACTAAGGTGATGCGTTACCCGACGCCCTTAGAGTTTGAACTGGAGGCTGGCAAGCGTGGTCACCGTGATCAAGCGATAGGCAAGATATTGCAGCAGTTAACCGGTTCTCAGAGTTGCTGTCTGGTGAATAACAACGCCGCAGCCGTACTTTTGATGCTTTCAGGGGTTGCGGCGGGTAAAGAGGTTATTGTCTCACGTGGCGAGCTAGTGGAAATTGGTGGTGCCTTTCGCATCCCTGATATTATGCGTCAAGCTGGTTGCACTTTAATTGAAGTTGGCAGTACTAACCGCACGCATCTACGCGACTACGAAGCGGCGATCACTGAAAACACCGCCGCCATAATGAAAGTTCACACTAGTAACTATCATATCCAAGGTTTTACTGCGGCGGTGGATGAAAAACGCTTGGCCACGCTCTGCCAGCAACACCGGATCCCACTGATCTCAGATCTGGGAAGTGGTGCGCTGACCGATCTGAGTCAGTTTGGCTTAGGCGATGAACCCACGCCGCAAAACATGCTCACTGATGGCGTCAACTTGGTCAGTTTTTCTGGTGATAAATTACTCGGTGGTCCACAGGCTGGGCTCATCGTTGGCGACAAAAAACTCATCGATAAACTGCAGCAACATCCATTAAAACGCGCACTGCGTTGCGACAAGATGACGCTAGCTGCTCTCGAAGCGACTCTATTGCTCTACCGAAACCCTAAGCGGCTCAATGAAGAGTTGCCTATGCTGAGAAAAATGTCTCGTTCACTGGCCGAACTGGAGCAAGTGGGCCAGCAGATGATGGCTGAATTACCTGAATATTTTGCCTCGCACTTCACCTTGGCGATCACCGCAAGCCAAACTCAGGTCGGCAGTGGCTCCCAGCCAGAGACTCTACTGGAATCTTTGGCACTGACCTTCACACCGACGACTAATAGCCAATACCGTATTCATCAGTTAGAGCAAAAGTTTAAGCAGCAAGATAAACCTATCATAGGTCGAATGGCCAATAACCAATATTGGTTGGATCTTCGCGGTGTCGAACAGGAAACTAGCTTAATCAATGCCCTAAGACAGGTTGGACAAAGCTTATGATCATCGTGACTGCGGGTCATGTTGATCACGGCAAGACGAGTCTTATTCAAGCCCTTACGGGGACCGATGCCGATAGACTGCCTGAAGAGAAGAAACGCGGCATGACCATCGAACTCGGTTACGCCTTTATGAAGGTGATTGATGATCAACGTCTGGCTTTTGTTGATGTTCCTGGGCATGAAAAGTTTATCAATACCATGCTGGCGGGGGTGAGTTGTGCTAAGCATGCCTTGCTAATCATCGCTTGCGATGACGGAGTCATGCCTCAAACAACTGAACATTTAGCAATTTTACAGCTGCTGGATCTTGAAAACCTAATCGTGGTGCTGACTAAGCAAGATCGAGTCGATAGCGCAAGAGTTGAAGCCGTTAAGGTGCAAGTGGGTGAACTGCTGGAGCAATACCGAAGGCAGAGCCCTATTTATGTAGTATCGGCGTTGACTGGCGCGGGTATTCCCGCACTCAGTCAGGCAATCAAACAGCTTGCGCTCACTCAGGTCAATGCGCTTAGTCAGCTAAGCCTACAAACCAGCTTTCGCATGGCTATTGATCGGGTTTTTACGGTCAAAGGTGCAGGTCTGGTGGCTACCGGTACAGTGATAAGCGGTCAGGTGAGTGAAGGCCAAAGCCTCTACCTTTCAAAACAGAGTAAGGCTGTTAAAGTCAGAACTCTGCATAGCCAAGGTCAGGTTAGTCGCCTTGCCCACTGTGGCCAGCGTGTCGCAGTTAACTTAACCGGTGTTAATCAACATAGTGGTGCTCAACGTGGTGACTGGCTAACAGCATTAGCCCCAATGGCAGCGCCCAAGGTCATTTGCGGCGTACTCGATAGCTGTCTGCCGTTCAAACATTGGCAAAGCGTGCAAATTCACTTAGCTAATAGCCATACCACGGCGCGCATCGGCTTATTAAAAATACTGCCCAACAATCAGGCATTGATCGAGCTCCAGTGCGAGCAGGCGCTACCTTGTGTGGAACAAGATAGGATCATCGTGCGCGACGCTGCAGCGAAAATCACACTTGGGGCGATGCGAGTACTCGACCTTTCTCCGCTAAAACGAGGCAAGCGTAGTCCTGAACGGCTGAGTTACTTAAGTAAACTTAAAGACTGCACCACAATCACTGCCAGTTTACAGGCGCAAATCGCCGAGCATTGTATAGCAAAGTCAGATTTTATGTGGGCCAATCAGTTGACTGGGCAACACGATGTCTTATTGCATAATAAAGAGGTGGTTGAAGTTGCAGGCTACTTATTATCAGCACAGCTTAATAGCCACATAGAGGCGCAACTATTAGCGCAGATAAGTGACTATCATCACGCATCGCCCGAATTATTGGGACTAACCATCAATCGTTTACAACGCATGACCCATGGCCAATATCCATTGGCCGTTTTGAGCTATATCAGCGATAGCCTCTGCCTGCAAAAACGTCTGCATTGCACTAGGGGCTTATTACACCTGCCACGGCATAACTTAGCGCTATCGGATAATGAGCAGCAACTATGGCTGCTGATAAAGCAGCAGATGCTAATGGCTAGGGGGCCGTTATGGTCATCAGAGCTTGCAGCTGGGCACCACTTGGACTTGAGCATCGTGCGTCAGCTTTGTCGCAAGCTCATTCAATTGGGGTACATTTCTGCAATTATTAAAGATCGTTATGTGCTAACTGAAAACCTTTATTTTTATGCCAATGTTATTCGTGAACTGATCAATATACATGGAGAAATAAAAACCGCTGATTTTAATTCCATCATTAAATTAGGCAGAAAAGTCAGCATTCAACTTTTAGAGTTTTATGATCGCAGTGGATTAACTTGGAGAAAGCAAAAGGATAATTCTAGAGTCATAAAAGATAGCAGTGTTTTTATATTAAGTGATTTGGCGGAAGAACATAGGAGTTGAACCTACCCGGGACTGCTGGCAGCCCCACCTGGATTTGAAATCCAGACGTTTCACCGGAAACGACGTTCTTCCTTAACACTTGCGAGAATAATAGATAATTGTTTGTAATTAAACAATATCAGTAGTTTCTATATTTAATAAATGTGAGTCCAACAATCATTTATCGATATGAATGATGAACAGTGGGACATTATTTACCAGAACAAATGGAAAATTGCTATGACGGAACTTGTGTGTGGGCTCAATAATATTACTGAACAGACTAAAGTGACTTGTTTTCGAAATGATAGAGAGCAATCATTAATAGAAACCGTCGCAAAAGAGGTGAGGGTTGCGTTGATCTATAATGGTATCTCTCATGTAGTAATGATGGCCAGCCCAACTGCATTAAAAGAGTTTGCCATTGGTTTTAGTTTGTCTGAATCCATTATTGATGACATTAAAGATATTCGTTCAATCGACATCGAGACCATAGAAACGGGTATTTTGGTGCATATAGCGATTAGCCCACGCAGCTTTCTACATCTTAAAGCTCATAGGCGTAGCCTTGCGGGTCGAACGGGCTGCGGACTTTGTGGTGTAGAACAGATAGAGCAAACGGTTAAACCGATTGTAAAAGTCACAGGCACTGAAAAGTTTAATTTAAACAGTCTAAAAAAGGCCTTATCTAGTTTACATCAGCATCAAACTGCATTTAATTTGACCGGAGCCACACATGCTGCTGCCATGTTGTCTGCAGAAGGTGATATTATATCTTGCTTCGAAGATGTGGGACGTCATGTCGCGTTAGATAAATTAATTGGTCATATATCTTCTGATAATAAATATCGCCAGTCGGCATTATTATTAACCAGTCGAGCCAGTTTTGAAATGGTACAAAAAGCCGCCATTTCAAACATTAGCATTGTATTTGCAATTTCTTCCGCAACTTCGTTAGCAATAGAGATAGCTCAAAAATCTAATATTACCTTAGTCGGATTCTGTCGTGAAAACAGAGTGACAATATATACCCATCCAGAAAGGTTATATCTGTGTAATGAAACGCTAAGTAATGTTAACAATAATAACTTGGCTGTAATGTAAAATAAGTTTTGGTAATTTAAATATGTGGTTAACGTTTAAAAATAAGTTCTTTATTCAATTTTGGTCTCCTTTTGCTGCAGTGATTGCTGCCGGTATTTTGTCGACCTATTTTTTTGGCCTAACGGGTTCCCTCTGGGCGGTGACCGGCGAGTTTACGCGCTGGGGTGGGCATATAATGCAATGGTTTGGCGCCGAGCCAGAGACATGGCAGTACTTTAAAATTATAGGCCTCGAAGGGACACCATTAGATCGGGTTGGTGGGGTAATGATTATTGGCATGTTCGGCGGGTGTTTAGCCGCGGTATTGTGGGCGAACAACATGAAACTGCGTATGCCAAGCAGTAAAAAGCGTATCGGGCAAGCGCTGATCGGCGGCATGATTGCTGGTTTTGGCGCGCGTTTGGCCATGGGGTGTAATCTGGCGGCGTTCTTCACTGGTATTCCACAGTTTACCTTGCATGCATGGCTATTTGCGTTTGCGGCGGCGGCAGGCACCTATATTGGTGCCAAGATTACTCTATTACCCTTTTTCCGCTCAAGCGCAATCGTTAAACCGGGTGGCTTGAAGAAAGTGATAAAGCCTAATCCTAATCAAGTGCAGAATCGTTTTCGATTAGGTTGGGTGGTGTTTGCTGCGATAGTCGCTGGCTCATTTTATATTATGAGTAGCTCTACCAAGCTGGGTTTCGCGATGTTGATGGGGATTGTGTTTGGTTTGTTAATTGAACGGGCACAGATCTGTTTTACGTCTGCTTTCAGAGATATGTGGATAACAGGTCGTACTCACATGGCGAAAGCGATCATCTTGGGCATGGCTGTCAGTGTTATCGGGATCTATAGCTATGTGCAGCTTGGAATGACACCAAAAACCCTTTGGGCGGGTCCAAATGCGCTGATAGGCGGCTTATTGTTTGGTATCGGGATCGTTATCGCAGGTGGCTGTGAAACGGGCTGGATGTACCGCGCATTGGAAGGGCAAATTCATTTTTGGTGGGTGGGTATTGGCAATATTATTGGTGCGACCATTTTAGCTTATTACTGGGATGTCTTTTCGGCACCGTTGGCAACCAATTGGGATAAGGTGAATTTGCTGGATGTCTTCGGTCCATTAGGTGGGTTAGGCGTGACGTATTTGCTACTGGCGCTCTCTTTCGGATTGATTTTATTGTGGGAAAGGCACTTTTTTAAAAAGCAGCGAAGTTTGAAAAATGAAAACTTCTCACCCGTGGTGTCACAACCTGATGTGGTTATTGCAATGGCAAAAACACTGTAGCTACATACCCGTTATAAACAAATTTACTTTATTATCAGCTCAAGGTGACTTGAGCTGACTTTTGCTGAGGAGCAAAGTATGACCGAGTCTGTTGTGGCCGATTACAATTTAGAAATCTATGGTGAACCTTGCCCTTATCCTGCGGTTGCTACGCTTGAGGCTATGGCGTCATTAAAGCCTGGAGAAGTGTTAGAAGTGCTCACTGATTGCTCGCAATCGATCAATAATATCCCTAGTGATGCACGCAATCATGGCTATGAAGTACTTGATATTAGCCAGCAAGGTGTGATGCTGCGTTTTTTGATAAGACGATAATAGTCACAACGTTGTCATGTTGCTGCGCTTGATAAAGCGGCTGATACAAGGGCATCGACTTTCTTCGGCTTGTGCGTCGTCTAGGTAAAAACTTCTGCCGTAGATAACGGTAGGGCGGAGTGGCGATAGCAATGCTGCAGTCCGGCGAGCAACATCTTGTTGCTCGACGCTATGTTTTTAACTGCTAGTCATAAAGCATTATTATTAAAGGCACTCATTGAGTGCCTTTTTTATGCTAATTTATAAGGTAATAGCTTACAAATTAGCATGGAAAATCTGCAATTATAGACTCTTGCTAGCTTTCAATTATCACATCGTAAGGATACATATGAATAAACTACTCACACTATTGCTACTGACCTTTATGGTTGCAGGTTGCGGTGACAATAAGGTTGTCGATACTGCTTCAGGTTACATTGAAGGTGTTAATTATCGGACACTTGCTACGCCAATTGCGACGGACAGTGAACAAATAGAAGTGATGGAGTTTTTCTGGTACGGCTGCCCGCATTGCGAGTCATTTGAAAAACCATTACACCAATGGCAAAAGGTGATGCCTGAGGGCGTTGAGCTCGTTCAATCTCCGGCGATATGGAATGAACCGATGAAGCTGCACGCGAAGGTGTTTTTCATTGTACAGAATATGCCAAATAATCAGCCGATCCATGCTGCACTATTCGCTGAGATTATGGACTTACGTGAGGTTCGAGATCTTAAGCTTCAAACCGAAGAGTTGGCTGTTTTCCTAAAAGGCTATGGTCTTAGCGAGGCGGATTTTAAGCAACAACTGTCATCGGTTGAAATCAACAAAAAACTGCAGCGCGCAATCGAGCTTATGTCGCAGTCTAAAATTGAAGGTACACCGTCTATTTTGGTTAATGGTCGGTATTTAGTACTCAATGAGTCGGCGAAAACGGTTGAACAGATAATGGATATTACCAGTTTCCTCGTCGAGAAAGAGAAGGTGCGTTTAGCTGCGCAATAGCGCAAAAGCAGTATAAGAGAGGAGAGTGTCGTGCAATCACAGTCAGAAGTAATCATATTCGATGGCGTTTGTAACTTGTGCCACGCTGCGGTTAATTTTGTGATTAAACACGATAGTGCGGAACGCTTTGTGTTTGCACCACTGCAATCGAATACCGCCAAAAGATACTTGTCTAAGCATGGTGTTACTGACGATGCCTTAGATAGCGTGATATTGATTAAGGCTGATCAATGTTTTTTAAGAAGTGATGCCGCGATAGAAATTGCAAAGTCACTTGATGCGCCTTGGCCGCTATTGCGTTTTATCCGTTTTGTGCCTAAAGTGATTCGTGATGGGCTTTATAATGCCGTGGCTAAACGTCGTTACTCATTATTTGGCACCAGAGCCATATGTATTCTGCCAACGGAAGAGATAAAGCAGCGCTTTATTGAGGATTAATCCCCGTTGCTCTAAACAAAAAAGGCACTCAATGAGTGCCTTTCAATTGCGTAAAATGCCGTTGCATGGCATTAGCGCTAATTTATGCTTCTTCTGGTAACTCGGCATTGTGGTAAACGTTCTGTACGTCATCACAATCTTCAAGTGCAGCAAGGAACCTCTCAAACAGCTCTATCTCTTCAGTATCGGTAACTTGAGTCATCGTTTGCGGAACAAATGTAATCTCTTCCATAACAAAGTCAGTATCAGCCGGCAATTCAGCCGCTAATGCCGTTTTAACTTTAAAGAATTCAGTGTGAGGTGCGTAAACGCTGATCATACCGTCTTCAAGTTCAACGTCGGTTACATCAACGTCTGCCATGATCAACATTTCAAGAATGGCGTCTTCGTCTTCACCCGCAAATACAAATACTGCCTGATGATCGAACATGTGGCCGGCAGTGCCTGGACCACCGAGCTTGGCGCCGTTCTTAACGAATGCTTGGCGGACTTGGGTAAAGGTACGCTTACCGTTGTCGGTTAGGCAATCTGCAATGACCATACAGCCACCAGGACCAAAACCTTCGTAACGAGCACTTTCATAGTCCTCACCACCACCACCACGGGCTTTCTCAATCGCACGCTCAATAACATGAGCGGGTACTTGATCTTTTTTAGCCTTGGAAATCATTTGACGTAACGCTAAGTTACCTTCAGGATCGAAACCACCATTTTTGGCACAAACGTAAAGCTCTTTTCCGTATCGAGAATAGATTTTTGTTTTCTGCCCAGCGGTTTTCGCCATGGATTCTTTCTTGTTTTGGTATGCTCTGCCCATCTTGACCTTTCTCACTAAGCTTTAAAAATTGCAAACGATGTTAGCAGCTTTATTTGTACAAATCAGGGGGCAGGCCTTTAAAAATACAAAAATCTGCTAATTAATATCACTTTCGCGCGTGGTTTTAGCTGCAGAGGTGAGGCATTCTTTAAACCTAATTAAAGTAGATGGTGATTAAAATTCACCTGACGGCTGGCTAACACTGCTGCGGTTATGCGCATCGCCTGATCTATCGCAGTATCGCTTTGTCCTAATGTCTTTAAACTCATGGTATGACTTTGAAAACAGGCGTAGCCGCCATTAACCATCGACACCGCAATACATGCATAGTGATAATCGACTTCATTTTCGACGGCAATATCCGTAAAGGGCCTCAATTGAAGCGACTCTAGATTGCCTCCCGCGTGAATATCAACAAACTGCCGGCTAAAGAAGTAAGGGTTAGTCACAGACATGCGGCTAACGGCATACTGCATTTCACGCTTGGCTTCTGCGCTCAGGTCTCCAACGATGAATTGCACTTGCTTAACAACATCCTCGTCTCTACAGGCTAGCGCTGCAGCCCATGCGACCATTTTGATCGCCGAAGAGGGAAGGTGATTCTCGCTAATTAATACCGATTTAAGCAGTAGACGTTGATCTTCTGACTCATCGGGAAATTGAACAAAGGTAGACATAATGAGCTTCCTCAGGTTTGATAAGTCGTGGATTGATTTTAGTGTATTAATAACCAATATGTTGCGTGATTAAGCATCCATAGGCTTTTTTTTCCTTGTGTTCGGACCTAAATTTGCTCTATATAAAGTGCCTCATAACGGCTTCGATGGTATGGGTTACCAGTAATGGTGGCTTACGACCAAAATCATGTACGGCGTACACCGCATTCATCGGGCATTGGTAATCAGGGAGCAACATGGCTAGTAGTCCCTGTTGTTCTGCTTGTTTAAACACAAATTCAGGCAGCAATGAAATACCTAAACCCGCTTTGGCTAGTGCACCAACAGCAGAGGAGTTGTCGGTGAACCTGTTGGCAACAAAGTTGAGTTGTTTCAGTGCTTCCGCCTTTCTAATCTTACCATCAGGTAACGGTTCCACTGAATGAGTGACAGTTGCTTTCTGCCAAGAGTTGGCGATGTAATCTAACGATTGCCACTGCTCAGCATCAATCTTCGTTTGATGCTTGTCGATATAGTCAGGGCTGGCGCATATTACATCTCTGAAATGACCTAGCTGGCGTTGCATTAAGTTGCTGGATGGCAGTTTTCCCACTCTAATCACCAGATCGATATCATCACTGAGTAGATCGATACGCTGATCTGCAACTGTGATGGTTGGGCGAATGAGCGGATTATCATTGCAGAGTTGGCTAATCGCTGGGGCGACGATAGAGTCAATTAATGCATGCGGCGCACTGATCCTGATAGGCCCTGCAAGCATCCCCCCGGTATCGCGAGCTTCACGCCAGGCAACCTGAGATATGTCAGCCATCTGCTTGCAGTGTTGATAGAAGTCAGTTCCCGCCGGCGTCAGTTGTTGCTTACGAGTGGTGCGATGCAGCAATTGCACGCCGATCGCAACTTCGAGGCTTTTCAAATGATGGCTCACAACTGATTTCGATAGCGCTAGATTGTCGGCTGCTGCGCTAATAGAGCCAGCATCAACGATCTG
Source organism: Shewanella sp. GutDb-MelDb (assembly GCF_002836075.1). Classification (NCBI taxonomy): domain Bacteria; kingdom Pseudomonadati; phylum Pseudomonadota; class Gammaproteobacteria; order Alteromonadales; family Shewanellaceae; genus Shewanella; species Shewanella sp. GutDb-MelDb. Next base: position 34,488 of record NZ_PJBM01000230.1, read on the forward strand.
TTTGAATATTGCCATATGGCGTAAATGATCCATAGCCCCTCTATATTGTTCTATTTAATCGAACAGTGATTGCGAGATTGCCTAGGTTATCAATGCAAATGTTAACTGTAAACTAACGCTCTATATTATTTATGTGCAGATCCGGGAGCGAGACTATGTCAGCCACATTATTAAACGCAGTTAAGTTAGCAAGTGAAACGTGGAAAAATGGTTTTAATACTCAAGACGCGCAGCAGTGTGCTGCTCAATACGAGGCTAATGCGACTATGAATGCTAGGCCTTTCGGTGAGTTTGTTGGTAGAGATGCGATTGAAGCATTTTGGCAGAACCTCATCAATGAAGGGTTTAACAGTGTTGAATACATTGAGCCACAATTCAGCGTCGTTGATAACAGCACGGTATTGCTAACCTCAGCTTGGAAAATGAATAAAGCCCATGGGGTTATCCATAAAGAACTGTGGGTGCTACAAGATGATGGTTCAGCAAAATTGTCTGATGATGATTTTGAAGTGTTAGGTTAACGCGATTGAGCATGACTTAAACCCAATCAGTGCTTTACTACTAATGTTTATGCACCCTTATCGGGCTCTATTTTGAGCCCTTTTTTTAGTTAGCAATAAACCTGCATGTTACTCTGGTTCGCCAGGTCGTTGAATATAGTCGGGTACCTCAATGATTAAGTCCCGCCACTTTTCAAACAAGTTTTGATATAGAAATTCAGTAAATACGCGGTATTTTCTCGGTAGATAAACGCGCTGCGGCATGCTCATGGTAACGACGCTTTGCTTCATAGGATAGTCTTGAAGAACGGCGACTAATGAGCCATTCTTTATCGCTTCACTGCCTATCACCATAGGAACAGTTGCAATGCCTAACCCCTCAATTGCGGCTTCACGCACCAAGGTAATGTTATTGGTCTCAAGCCTTGATTTGGGTTCAACGGTTAACCATTTTTCACCATTAAACAGGGACCAGCTGTTATCAACGTATGGTGTTGAAAGTCTAATACATTGATGTTGGTTGAGGTCTTCAGGGATCTGTGGGGTACCATTTTGGCTAAGATATTCAGGGCTTGCCATCAGCACTTTAGGTGTGTTTAGCAGAACATAGGTTTGCAGTGCCTGATTCGGTTTTTCAGTGATCTGAAATAAAATATCAATACCTTCGGCTATCACATCGACTTTACGATTTGTCAGTTCAGCTTCAATAGTGATGTGCGGATAGGCGGTGAGAAATTTTGCCAGTACTCGCCCAAAGTACAGCTGGCCTAATTCGATAGGACAGATAATTTTTAGATGACCTTTAATTGACTCCTGGCTGGCACTTAGCTGATCTTCGGCATTTTGCAGATCGGCGAGAATACCATGCACTCTGTGGTAGTAGTTTGCACCGGCCTCAGTGAGTTTTAGCGCTCTTGTGGTTCTAAATAATAGTTGTACTCCTGCGTCTGCTTCTAACTCTGCAATTTTTCGGCTCACTGTTGCCTTGGTGATCCCTAAGGCTTTAGCGGCTTTGGTGAAGCTGCCTTGCTCAACGACTTGAGCAAACATCTGCACTCTATTTAAATCCATTGGTTTAAACTCATGATTGTTACACCTGTGAAACAGTGGGTAATATTTTAACTATCTAATAAATATGTTGTGACAGTAGTAAAATGTACTTCATTAATCAAGGATCCAATGATTGGGGAGTCATATATGTCCAAAAATAGAATGTTTATCGTAATTCCACTGCTGTTTTTGACGGTATTGGCTGGAGGCTACTACTGGTGGAATCATGTGCGTAATTTTGAATCAACAGATAACGCCTATGTCGACGCTGATATCTCTAATATCAGCGTTAAAGTCCCAGGTTATGTTACGGCCACTTTTGTTACAGACAATCAGCATGTCGAGCAAGGGCAGTTATTGGCACAACTTGAAGATAACCAGTACAAGGCTAAAGTGGCGCAAAATGACGCCATACTTGCAAGTGCAAAGGCTGATCTACAAACCTTAGCGGCGCAAGTGGATCTGCAGCGCGCGCTTATTACCCAAGCTCAAGCGGGGGTTGCAGCTGCTGACGCTGAAAAATTGCGTTCATCGCAGCAGCTTAATCGCGCAACGCAGTTAAAAGTCAAAAACTATAGCTCACAAGATACCGTTGATGAAGCCCAAGCGGGTTTTCAGTCAGCGGAGGCACATTTAGATGAAGCCGCAGCCGCTTTGGTCGCTAAGCAACGAGAGCTTGCCGTTTTTAACTCGCAGCTGATTGAGGCGGACTCTAGTGTCGAGCAAGCTAAAGCTGGATTAGCACTGGCAAAAATTCAGTTGGTAGATACGCAGATAACGGCGCCCTTTAGCGGTGTTATTGGTAAGCGTGGCGCGCTGCAGGGCCAATATGTACAACCAGGACAAGCTATCTATAGTTTAGTGCCAGACAATGCGGTGTGGATTACTGCAAATTTCAAAGAAACACAGATAGCACATATGCTGCCGGGGCAAAGCGTATCAGTGGAGTTGGATGCTTTTTCGGGTGAGTCGTTCATTGGTGTTATCGACAGTCTATCGCCAGCATCAGGGGCTAAGTTCAGCTTATTACCTGCTGAAAATGCGACCGGTAATTTCACTAAAATTGTACAGCGTATTCCGGTGAGAATTCGCCTTGAAGGGGCGTCATCTGCAGATCTACAGCAGGTTAGAATCGTTCCAGGACTGAGTGCATTTGTTAAAGTCGACACATCAAATGAAAGCCTAAGTACTGCCGTGGCCTTAAACAAGGCGAGTCAATAATGCCCACTCTGGAGGCGACTCCTTTGGGCGCAAATACAAATATTGAGCAGGTGGAACGTGGTAGTCGTCGTGCCTGGATAGCGGTGTTTGGCGGGCTTATTGGTGCGTTCATGGCCATTTTGGATATTCAAATTACCAATGCGTCAATGAAGGAGATCCAAGGCGGGTTAGGGGCGACATTAGAGGAAGGTTCATGGATTGCGACAGCCTACCTAGTCGCTGAGATGATCGCAATTCCGCTGTCTGGTTGGCTGAGTAAAGGCCTCGATATTAGACGTTATATGCTGTGGAACAGTGCTATTTTTATTGTCGCTTCTCTACTGTGTTCAATCTCATGGAATTTAGAATCGATGATCGCCTTTAGGGCGATGCAAGGGTTCTTTGGCGGGGCGCTCATTCCAATGGCGTTCAGGTTAATTCTTGAATACCTGCCTGATGATAAGCGGGCTGTGGGGATGGCGTTGTTCGGCGTGACGGCTACTTTTGCTCCTTCAATTGGACCGACTCTCGGAGGTTGGTTAACCGCGCAGTTTAGTTGGCATTATCTTTTTTATATCAATGTGCCACCAGGGCTGGTTGTGATGTCGATGTTGGCCTACGGTTTAGTTAAAAAACCGATAAACTGGCCAGAACTTAAAAATGTCGATGTGAGCAGTATTATCACTATGGCGCTGGGGATGGGATGTTTAGAAGTGGTGCTGGAAGAGGGCAATCGTAAAGATTGGTTGGGCTCTGATTTTATCCGCAATCTAGCCATTATATCAGCGGTCAATATTGTTATATTTGTTTATCTTCAACTTAAAAAAACCAATCCGTTAGTGAATCTAAGATTGCTTGCACAGCGAGATTTTGCGCTGTCGACGGTTGCTTATTTTCTGCTGGGCTTGGCACTGTTTTCATCCATCTATATGGTTCCGCTGTATCTATCACAAATCCAAGATTATAACTCTATGGAGATTGGCGAGGTCTTGATGTGGATGGGATTTCCACAGCTACTGATTTTACCTTTTATGCCGAAATTGATGTTGCGATTTGATAACCGTTACCTTGCAGGGTTTGGCTTCTTCATGTTTGGGGTTAGTTATTATATGAACTGCCACATGACGGCTGATTTTGCTGGCCCACAAATGATAGCCTCTATGGTCGTTAGGGCGATTGGTCAGCCTTTTATTATGGTGCCCATCGGTATGTTGGCGACTGCACATATACGCAAAGATGAAAATGCATCAGCCTCAACGGTGCTTAATGTTATGCGTAATCTTGGTGGCGCGGTTGGAATAGCCTTAGTCGCGACCTTAACTGATAATTTGAGCCGTGGTCATTTAGCCCATATTAAAGAGACGTTACCTGCGGTAAGTTCAATGGCGAATGACTATTTGACAGCATCGGCAAATATGCTGCAAGCAGCAGGCTCCGATCCTATAACAGCAGGTCTGCAGGCATCTGCACTGCTGGGGCAAACAATGGCCAAGCAGGCGTCGATTCAAGCTTACAATGATGTGTTTTTTATCATGTCAGGGTTGCTCATGGTGGCTGTTGTGGCAGTGTTGTCGATACGCAAGCCGGTTGCCGTTGCAGCGCATTAATTTGCCCTGGTTCTATGCATGATTAATGCTTATAACGTCGGGCTAGGTGTCTATTTTATAGTGTTAGCGTTTTATAATCAGAATCAAAGTCGCGGCGCTTCGCCCACATGCGAGCCAAGGGGTAAAGCGCTTGTCCCCCTTGGCGAACCCTCAGCGGCCCGTGAGTAAGCGCGTATTAATTAAATCTGCTCTCCAAAGCGGACCTAAACTATGACCTCCAAATCAAAGGCTAAAATTAGATATTTATCTTCACAATAGCCAACCCTTCTTGCTGAAAATTATCTACCTGTATTTGTTGATTTGAAGTGCTAGACTGCAGCACTGACTCGTTGCTATGGAGAGAGACTTTTGTTGTGGAAATCGCTAGCTTTTTCAGAGCTCACGCTGAATGAATTATATGAGCTACTCAAGTTAAGAGTAGATGTATTTGTGGTGGAACAAAACTGTCCGTATCCGGAGCTGGATAATAAAGACAGGCAAAGCCAGACCCAACATTTACTGGGGGTTGACGAGCAAGGTACGATCCAAGCTTATGCGAGAGTGCTTGCTCCAGGGGTGAGTTATCCTGACGCCAGTATTGGCCGAGTGATCGTGTCGGAGGCAGCAAGAGGTGGTGGGATTGCCCATATCTTAATGCAAAAAGCGATCTCTATTTCGCTGAGAAAATGGCCGAAGCATAATATTCAGTTAGGTGGGCAGGAGCACTTAAAAGGTTTTTATCAAAAGCTGGGATTTGAGCCTGTATCTGAAATGTATTTGGAAGATGGGATCCCACATCTCGATATGTTGTTAACCTTGAAGAGTGAAGGAAAAAAATGTCAGATTACAAAGTGAATACTCAGCAGTTAGTATGTGTGGCGACGTTTACCGCCAAGCCTGGGAAAATAGCTGGGTTAGTTGAAGCTTTGTCAGCGCTTATCGCCGATACTCGCCGTGAGAATGGTTGTATTCGTTATGAGCTTAATCTTAGCCGTGATAATGCCGATAAAGTGACTTTTGTGGAAAAATTTGTCGATGAAGCGGCATTTAATAGTCATTGTGAGAAAGAGGCTATTCAACATTACTTTCATCACATCATGCCTGAGCTGGTTGCATCTCACCATGTTGAGACCTATCACCAAGTTATCGTTTAACTTACTTATGTTTTAAAGGTGCACTAGGTGCACCTTTAAGGTTATAACCGCATTAACGAGTCTGTTTTTACTGCACTTCAATATAGGTTTAACACCTCTCCAAGATCATGGTGTCCAACCCACGATTAGCTCCCCTCTAAGCATGTTACACGGCTAATAAAGGTAGTTTTTTAGCGATAAAAGTGTTCAACTTTATACAGCCATTATTTAATCAGCAAAGGTTTACAGTGCTAAATTATATTGAACCTGTATTTCGTCCACCATCGGAGTGGAAATCATTAATTCTGCAAGTGACCAATGGCTGCAGTTGGAACCAATGCAGTTTTTGCGATATGTACACCGCTAACCAAAAACGCTTTCGGGCGCAAAAAATAGATAAAGTCGAACAAGATATTGTTGCTGTGTCCAGCTCAAAGGCACATATATCTCGGGTGTTTTTAGCCGATGGTGATGCGATGACACTTCCTTTCTCCAGGCTGGAAGAGATTTGTTTGTTGATAAAAAAACATCTCCCCGCAGTGACTCGGATCAGTAGCTATTGTCTGCCTCGAAACATCAATAATAAAACACCGGAGCAGTTACAGCGGTTAAAGGAGCTGGGGTTAAGCTTACTCTATATCGGTTGCGAAAGTGGTGATGACGAAGTTTTGCGACGAATCAAAAAGGGTGAAACATTTGCCTCTTCATTGGCTGCTTTACAGAAGATAAAAGCGGCTGGTATAAAATCGTCGGTAATGATCTTAAATGGATTAGGTGGGGTGTCGCTGTCAGTGCAGCACGCGCAGCAATCTGCCAAATTAATGAATGAAGCACAGCCAGAATTTCTGTCAACGTTAGTGGTGACTTTACCACTAGGAACAGAGCGGATGGATGAGGCGTTTGACGGGCATTTTCAGCTGCCGAATCAATTACAGTTATTTGAAGAGATGCGAGTACTACTCAGTAATTTAGAGCTAAACAAAACAATTTTCCGCTCAGATCATGCCTCCAATTACTTGGTGCTGAAAGGTGTTCTTGGCAAAGATAAGCTAGCGTTATTAAGCCAAGTCGAGGCGGCGGTGAATACACCTGAACGCATTCAATTACGGCAAGAGTGGCAGAGAGGTTTGTAACCGCGGCGCAGCCAATGCTACGCCGATGACAAAGTATGTTAAGGCTGTTGAATATGGATCTCTCTCACTGGGCACGGGATCTCTATTTTGGCCTGTTTTAGCGCCTTTATTAAGCTGGAATTTGTTTGGTACTTATCTTGAAAGTAACTCTCGGTGGCGACCCAATAACGGATGCCAATTTCAATGCCGATGCTATTAAAATCATTTATCCCAACTTGTGCATGTTCGCCATTACTGACATGAGGGCTATCCGTCAGTACTTTCGATAGTATGGCGACGACGGCGTCGGGATCTGATTGATAACTAATATTGAGTTCTGTTTCGACTAATTTATTGGCAAAGGAGTTGTGCAGTACTTCTCCAACAATATGCTTATTAGGAACGTTAATCTGTTCTCCCTCTTCGTTAGTTAACACGGTCATGCCTAAGTGGATATCTTTAACTAAGCCACTAACCCCTTTAACTTCAATGGTGTTTCCTACAATGAAAGGGCGAGTCACAATAATCGTAATACCCGCGGCATAGTTGGCTAGCATGCCTTGTAATGCGAGACCTGCACCTAAGGATGCGGCACCAATGGCGGCGACCATCGGGGTCACGCTAATACCGAGCTTCCCTAGCGCGATAACACCCACCAATAAGATCACTAGAATGCGCACAAAATTGCTGGTGAAATTGCTGAGGGTAACGTCTATGTTATGCTTTTCGAAAAGACGGGTGACAAGATTAGAGGCTTTAGCTGCAATCCATAAGCCGACGAGAAAAATCAGCGCGGCACCTAAGAGACTAAAGCTATATTGCACGATAAACTCAGTGATCATGCCATAGGCATTTTGCAATTGAGCTATCTCTTGATCTAAACCGGGTTCGTTCATTGATTTGTCCTTTAATACAACATTTTCACTTGGCAGCTTACTGAAGTTAAACTGTTTTGTAACTTGCTATTTACGTTGAAGATACTATCTTTGCAACTTTCAAATAGCTATTTTACGATCCGTGAAGACGATCATGGTTTGCAGTGAACGTTCTGTGACATCAACAAGAATAGGTTATTCTCAAGGCTAATTCTAATTAATGAGATCAACAATGAAAGCAATTATTCTGATTCTATGTAGTTTGCTTGTCACGCCAGTATGGGCAAATACGTATGTTGTTGGTGACCCAATGGAAACCTTAAAACTTCAAGACCAATATGAAGCTGACTATGCGATTGATAGCACTATCAAGCACGTTCTATTCAGTCGTAGCATGGATGGTGGCACACTCATTCAAACAGCGTTAGAGGAGCAACCTGAGCTGTATAAAAAGGGTGATTTGGCTTATGTTGCCGATATTAGTGGTATGCCTTCGCTTATTGCCCGCTTTGTTGCGATCCCACAGTTTAAGCAATTTGCTTATCGAGTGGCGCTCGATCGAGACGGTGAGATCACCAAAGCCTTACCTGCTCAGAAAGATCAAGTGACTCTGATTCAAATTAGCGATAACAAAATTACTCAAATAAGCTATTTTGACTCCGCAGAGTCATTGTTAGAGGCGTTAAAATAAACGTATTAAAAAAGGCGCTATAAGCGCCTTTTTTTAGTTTGCTAATGGTTAAGCAGAATGTCCCTTCAAAATATCGTATATCTCCTCTTTTAAATGCAACTTCTTGAGTTTTAGCTCATGCACTTCAGGGGTGAAATCGCTAGCATCGTGTAACTCCAGATTTTTAATCTCTTCATCGAGTTGATTGTGTTTGTTAAACTTTTTCTGGAAATGAGTATCTGAAGTCTTAAGTTGACTGATTAATTCTCTATATTCTGGAAACATGCAGGCTGTCCTTTTTCTGATATATTTTTCTGATATATTTTTCTGGTTCAACTTTAAACTAGCGCGTTTATTTTGAGCAAGTTGTGAGCTAGATCTCGTTCTGTAATTTTGTATTTAGATCTTGAGTTGAAATTTGTTAAGTGATTGTTTTTAATTGTTTTACTGGCTGGTTTTTACGCCGAGAGTTTGCGGGTGGATATCAACTGGCACTCTGTAGTGCAGCTGCTATATTTCTATCACTTCTATAAATATTGTTTTGGTAACTAGATTACGACAATTCATTTACTCTTGGCAGAAAAAGTGTGATCGGGTTAACCTTATCGCGGCCGATACTAGGTTAAAGTCGATTTATTAAGAATTTTATAATCAAAATTGAAAGGGGTTTTCACAATGTCTGATGTATTTCATTTAGGCTTAACCAAAGAAATGTTGGATGGTGCTAGCTTGGCGATTGTGCCTGGTGATCCTGAGCGCGTTAAGCGTATTGCCGAGTTAATGGACAATGCGACATTTCTAGCGAGTCATCGCGAGTACACAAGTTATCTAGCATATATTGACGGTAAGCCAGTTGTTGTATGTTCAACAGGAATTGGCGGGCCTTCAACTTCTATTGCGGTTGAAGAACTTGCTCAGTTGGGCGTTCGTACCTTCTTACGTGTAGGTACTACTGGCGCTATTCAACCACAGGTCAATGTTGGTGATGTTATTGTCACTCAAGCGTCTGTTCGCTTAGATGGTGCAAGTTTACATTTTGCACCTATGGAGTTCCCTGCCGTTGCAAACTTTGAATGTACAACGGCTATGGTTGAAGCATGTCGCGATGCAGGTCTAGAACCTCATATCGGGATCACAGCTTCATCAGATACTTTTTACCCAGGACAAGAGCGTTACGATACGGTTTCAGGCCGCATTACGCGTCAGTTCAAAGGGTCTATGCAAGAGTGGCAAGATCTTGGTGTGCTGAACTACGAAATGGAGTCTTCTACTCTGTTTACTATGTGTGCTTCGCAAGGCTGGCGCGCAGCTTGTGTTGCAGGTGTTATTGTTAACCGTACACAACAAGAGATCCCAGATGAAGTTACAATGAAGAAAACAGAAGTTAGTGCTGTTTCTATCGTTGTTGCAGCAGCGAAAAAACTGCTGGCATAATGGGAAAGTATTCCCTATAAGAGGGGTTGATACCCAAATGACTTAGAAATGCTCGTTTCAGAGGCTTGGCGCGAGTTCAGTTCTAGGCGTGTTGATGTAAGAATGGTGATTCCCTTTTAAGTCTACGCAACAACGAAGTGATCTTGCACAAAGCCTTCTATGATGGGTTTTAATGCGCTTTATTCTTCGTTATTGATTTTACTAAGGGAACAACCATTACCTACAATAAATATCTTGTCTAAAGCACATTAAATTCCCACTGAATCCTGCATTTTTAAGTGGATTGGGTATTCCTGGAATAAAAAAGGCGCATAATGCGCCTTTTTTTTATGCCATGAACTGGCGTTAAAGCTTGCTTAGAAGTGGTACTTAGCGATCACAGAGTAAGTGTTCTGATCGATACCATCAACGCCATACTTGTTTTTCCAGTAATCATATTCGATACCGACAAACAGCTTATTCTTCTTATGTTCACCGAGAACAACGGCGCCCAGATCATACTTTAGCTGTGGGTTGAAGTGGAAGTTAGTCTCATATGCATCTTCATCTGTGGCAAACACCCAGTCAAAGAAACCATCAAATACGATATTAGAGTCACCGACGGGGAAGTCCATTCTAAATACTGGGGTTAACTGCCAGCCATCACTAATATTGCCACTACCCGTGGCATGTCTGCGATAAGTATTGAGTTGGAAATAACTAAAGTAGGGAACATTAAGATCCATACCAACACCATATAAAAAGCTCTTTACTGGGCCTTCACCCTCTTCGAAGGTAAATGCAGCAGATAGGTCGGTAATCGGGCCCATTGCCACTTTTTTACCTAGAATCTTGCTCGCACTCAAGCGCGTAGATATCTCGCCATAGGTGGTGCTGTCTTTGCCAGCATTTGAGCCGTTAAAGTAGATAACATCTTGGAAAGCAAACCAGTCACCATACTTCCAGTCACCCGCGGTCTCAAAGGTAAATGTTGTTTGTGACTCAGAGGGTGCTAAATCATAATTATCACCGTAAAGCGCGGTTACACTCGCGTCCCACCAGTTAATCATGCTGTCAGCCATTGCAGTTGGACTCACTAATAGCGCTAGGCATAGCCATTTCTTGTTCATCTTAAAACCTTTTTTTAATGCAGCTAACGCTGCTTATTATGTATGCAATATTTACACTCTATGGTGTATTCAATATATAAGGGCAAAAGCTAAGTTGAAACGCGCGTTATTTAGTCGTTTCAATGGCGAGGAATATAGGCTGAAAGTTAGTAATGTTCAAAGGGTTTGTTACGCTTTCTTGCACTAGATTGTAAATATTTTGCTGTAAAAGCCTATGGTGCTTAAAGTTGTGTTGGGCGATGGTGTAACGCAATCGCGCTGACGTTCCATATTAACATGTTTTTATTCAAGTGTTTACTGTTACACTCAAGCGTTGAAGTTACAAATTATCATCGCCTATACTGAATCTCTCTGTTAATGATGGTGACATATTATGTCGCAATAAAAACAGACAGCTGATATAGTCGATATAAGGACTCTTTCATTTCAGGGGGAAATATGGAGTTATCAAATCCTATTTTGATCTGGGCCTGTATAGGCTTATTTCTGATGTTAGCGGAGATTATTTTACCCGGTGGTATTGTTATTCTCCTAGGTGCAGCGTGTTTAGTGGTTGCTGGAGGATTAGCGACTGGGTTGGTTGAAGGTATTGTTCAAAGTCTTACACTTTGGTTCATTACATCTATGGTGTTTATGCTGCTGTTTAGACAAGTCACGCAAAAGCTTGTGGGTGGCGATGCACATGTCGATAATACAGATGAAGAACTCGATCTCTACAATCAACTTGCTACCGTTAAGCAGACCATTGGGCCAGCACAGAAAACGGGCCGTATTGAATTTCAAGGAAGTGAATGGCCCGCATTGGGAGATGGCAGTGAAATTGTTGCTGGTTCTCAAGTTCGGGTGATCTGTAGAGACAATATCGCGTTAGTCGTCGAACCTCTAGCAGACAAAAATGAAGATTTAGCGAAATAAATTAGTCGTTACACTGTCAATATTAAGGAAGGGATCTATACATGTTTATATTTACACTGTTTGTTTTGTTTGTTTTTTTCATTCTTTATAAGTTGTTACTCATTGTCCCTATGCGCGAAGTCAATGTTATTGAGCGCTTAGGTAAATTCCGTGCTGTATTACAGCCGGGTTTTCATTTTTTAATCCCATTTTTTGACCGCGTTGCTTATAAACATGAGATCCGCGAGCAGGTACTCGATGTACCGCCGCAAAGCTGTATCTCAAAAGATAATACTCAGCTTGAAGTTGATGGTCTGGTCTACCTAAAAGTGATGGACGGTAAGCTTGCTAGCTACGGCATTGAGGATTATCGCCGTGCTGCGGTCAATTTAGCGCAAACCACAATGCGATCTGAAATCGGTAAATTGAGCTTAAGCCAGACATTCTCAGAGCGAGATAGTCTTAACGAATCTATTGTACGCGAAATTGATAAAGCCTCTGACCCTTGGGGGATAAAAGTACTTCGTTATGAAATTAAGAATATCACTCCGTCTCGAAAAGTGATCCATACGCTAGAAAAACAGATGGAGGCTGAGCGTCGTAAGCGCGCTGAAATCACTTTGGCTAACGCCGAAAAGGCCGCGATGATAAACCTATCTCAAGGTGAGCGTCAGGAGGCGATTAATTTCTCAGAAGGTGAAAAACAGCGTCGTATTAACGAAGCAAAAGGCATGGGGCAAGAGATCACTATTATTGCTAAAGCGAAAACAGAAGGGATGGAACTTGTTTCGGCTGCACTAGCACTAGATGGCGGTAATGAAGCGATGAATATGCAGTTGAAAGAACAGTTCATCAACCAAATTGGCAAGGTGTTGCATGAGGCCGATGTCTCAATTGTACCAGCGGAATTGGCTAAGCTAGAAGGGTTTTTCGAAGGTATGGAGCAAGTGACTCATGCCGTGTCTGCCAATTCAGTAAAAGGAGCACGCTAATGATTGCTGGAATTAATACTGATTTGATTGTTATGGCAATTTGGGGACTTATTTTTGCGGTCTTCGTGATTAAGTTATTTCAATCTATTCGATTGGTGCCAACTAAATCAGCTTACATTGTCGAACGCCTCGGCAAATATCATTTGACGCTAGATGCAGGTTTCCATGCATTGGTGCCGTTTGTTGATAAAGTGTCTTACATCCATGACCTTAAAGAAGAAACTATTGATGTTCCACCGCAGGAGTGTTTTTCATGTGATGAGGTCAATGTTGAAGTCGATGGTGTTATCTATATTTCGGTTATCGATCCGGTAAAGGCGAGTTATGGCGTAGTAGATTATCGATTTGCGGCAATTCAGTTGGCACAAACCACGACTCGCTCGGTGATTGGTACGCTTGATCTTGACCGTACATTTGAAGAGCGCGATGTGATTAGCGCCAAAGTGGTTGAGGTGCTTGATCAGGCGGGTGCCATGTGGGGGATCCGTGTTCACCGTTACGAAATTAAAAACATCACTCCGCCTGAAACAGTAAAAAATGCGATGGAGATGCAGGTTAATGCCGAACGTGAGAAGCGTGCACTGCTAGCAAAGAGTGAAGGTGATAAGCAAAGTAAGATTAATCGCTCTGAAGGTGTAAAGGCCGAGACAATTAACCACTCAGAAGGTGAGATGCAGCGCCGGATCAATGAAGCGGAAGGTAAAGGTGAAGAGATCCTAACTATTGCCCGCGCTACAGCCGAATCGATTGAACGCATGGCGGCGGTAATCTCTGCTCCCGGTGGTAAGAATGTGGTGCGGATGCAGCTAGGGGCACAATACCTAAAGCAGATGGATGGGCTTAGCTCTAGTAAGAGTAAGGTTGTTTTACCAGGTAATCTGATGGATTTTGATCACTGGATGAACAGTATAGGCTTAGAGGAGTCGAAGACGGAAAACTAATAATTTTCGTTTATTCAAGCTTTAAGCAATCCACTAAAGATGCTAGTTTTCCCAATGGAATCTAGCATTTTTTTGTCTGATATTTACGCTTAATTGAGTGGGCCAAATGTAGATGGCTAAATATTTAATGCCATGGGGATAGCATGTCACGCCGTAAGTTGAGCTTAGCGTCTATATCTATATCTATATCTGTCTTTGCTCGGAGTAAAATGGCGGTCAACACACCTTTAAAATCGGGTAGATTGTATGGCTTTTGAAGATAAGTTCAGGCTAAGTTGCCACGCTGTTATATTACGACAAGGCCCTCATGAGGCTGAAGTCTTATTGCTAAAGGCAACGTATGGAACACTGTCATGGGGCTTGCCTGGTGGGGCGTTAGAGCCCGCAGAGACAATTCATCAAGCGCTTATTCGAGAATGTCATGAGGAGCTAGGGTTCACCGTCAACATTAGTTGTTTGACGGGGGTTTATTATCACAGTGCCTATAATTCCCAAGCTTTTCTGTTTAAATGTGAGATGAATGAATTTGATGAAATAAAATTGAGTGATGAACATTCAGAATATGAATTCATGCCCATCTCTTCGCTTTCTGTAGTACAGAGAACGAGAGTAGTTGATTGCATAGAATTTAACGGAATAGTGATTAGCCGTAAGTTTTAATGGGTTTATCTTCTACTCTTTCGATATGGGGTTTAAACTCAATTTGAGCACTCCTTTTATAATGTTCGCCTATCTTCAGTAAATCATCAAACACCACGGGCTTACTGATTAAAAATCCTTGAGCATAATCGCACATCATAAAGCTCAACTCGTCGAGTTGTTCTTGAGTTTCTACACCTTCGGCAATCACTCTGATCCCAAGCGCGTGCGCCATCTCTATAGTCGCAATAATTAACTCTTTGCTAGTGTCATCAGTGTTCATATCTTTGATAAAGCTACGATCAATTTTGAGGATTTGGAATGGATACGTACGCAGATAGCTGAGTGAAGAGTAGCCAGTACCAAAATCATCCATAGAGATACAAAAACCGGCTTTGCTTAGTGCCATTAATGCATCAAGGGTATAAGCATGACCACTTAACAACACCCCTTCAGTGATCTCCAGCTCTAAGTCTTCAGGGCGCATACCTAGCTGGTTTACACTATCAGTAATGATCTGCACCAAGTTTGGATTTCTAAACTGTCTGGGTGACAGATTAATCGCGATCCTGAAATGGTCATTAAAGGTTTTCTGCCATGTTTGCGCTGCCCTCAAGGCGCGATGAAGAATAAACTCTCCCATCGGTTCTATGACCCCCGTTTGTTCGGCAATCGGGATGAATTCGGCGGGAGATACGCTGCCCAGAACCGGGTTGTCCCATCTGAGCAAGGCCTCTGCACCCATGATGCTGCCGTCTCTGATGTCGAGCTGAATTTGGTAATGAACCTGCAGTTCTCCTCGTTCTAGTGCACCGTGGATCTGCTCCTCAATGGCTAATCGACGAGAAACCTCTTTGTTCATCGCATGAGTGAAGTATGAATATGTATTACGACCAATACTCTTGGTATGGTACATCGCAGAATCTGCATTTCTGAGCAGCTCTGATGGCGTTTCGCCATCATTTGGGTAGATAGCAATGCCGATACTGGCAGTCAGAATAAGTTGACGATTACCGATATAGAAAGGCTTTCGAAAGCCGCCAATCAGATTTTCGGCTAGAGGCTGAGCGTCATCTGCACTGGATAGCCCATCGAGTAAAATAATGAATTCGTCTCCACCTAAACGGCCAACGGTATCTTCTTTTCGTGTTGCTTTCGTCAATCGTTCGGCGGCAGTAATAAGTAATTGATCGCCCGCCTCATGGCCTAATGAATCATTAATTTTTTTGAAATCATCTAAATCAAGAAAAATAACTGCTAGCATCTTTCCGCTGTGTTCCGTTGATTCTACCAATTGCTCTAAACGTTTAAGGGCGAGGAATCGGTTGGGCAGGTCGGTTAACGCGTCATAATGTGCTTGATGGCGAATTAAGGCTTCGGCTTCTAGGCGTTCACTATTGTCATGGAAGGAGATGACCGCACCCATCTTGTCGTTGTTAAACGTCATTGGGTGAGACCAGTATTCGACGGGAAAGCTACTGCCATCGGCTCGCCAAAAGTGGTCTTCTTTTAGGTGGATATCACGATTATCTTGTTCTGAAATTGAACTCATTATTACTCGCTCATCATCAGGGTTTTGATGAACTAGGCTGCGCATATTGCAGGCTATTAACTGCTCTTCACTGCGATAACCCAGTAGCTTTACGCATTGAGGATTGGCAAATATACAACGACCATTCTCATCGACGCCATAAATAGCCGCAGCGGCTGAATTTAAAATGGCAGAGAGAAGATAATTTTTACTGAGTATGGATTTTTGATTTTCTTCTGCTTGTGCGGAACTCTCTTGTAAGCGGCTAAACATGTGGTTGAGTTCGGCTTCTAACTCTCCTAATTCGCCACGTTCACCCATCTTATTTCGAGTATTCAGATCCCCATTTGACCAACGTTGCACACAACGAGTCAGATGGCGTATTCGTGGAGTGATTGCCGATAACTGAAATAAACTCACGCTGAGTATTGAGATGTTAGCGAGGCTGAATAGCGTCACCGTAAATAAAAGAGTCTGATCTTGTGTTGGCCTAGTGAGAAAGATAAGAACAGCCAAACAGAGTGACATTACGGTGGTGACCAATAAGGCTACCTGCCAAGGTTTTAGTGTGTTTTGTTTCATTGTTAGCATACGCACTTCCTAACTTGAGTTGTAAAAACGGCATTTTGCTTGAAAGATAATCAAGGAGAATGCTGGAGTTTTACCGCCGCTTTTTTAAGAGCTGCTGAATATTGAGGAAATCAACGCGATCACCAAACCAACCTAAAATGCCTTGGAGGGGAGGCTTTTGGGGGGAGGGAGTTAATAAAGTATTTTGAATATCACCAAGCACAACTAAACACCGAATTAAGTGAGTCAGCATGAGCGTGAGGGAAGTATTATTAGCGTTAGCTGCAGAGGTCATTTTAGTCCTTTAAAATATAAGAAATCAGTCCGTGATCACTTGTCTTACTCGGTTAAGTATAGGATCGAATTAATGAAACAGGAAATAAGCAATTGTTCAATGAAATATCTATATGAAAAACAAGTGTTTTTTACTAGTAAATTTACATTAGTTCGCTAGAATATTGTCGATGATTTGAACATAAGCTATTTAACTGGAGTTGAGCTGAATATGAGTATTGAAAGAATTGAAACCGGTAGTCGCATGAGCCGAATTGTTAAGCATAACGGTACTATTTATCTATGTGGTCAGGTCTGTAAGGATGCTGAGCAAGGGATCACGGAGCAAACCAGCTCAATGTTAGATAAAGTGGATGCATTGTTAGCGCAAGCGGGTAGTGACAAAGAACATATCTTGTCAGCGACCATTTACGTTAAAGACATGCAGTACTTTGCCGAAATGAATGCGGTTTGGGATGCTTGGGTGCCGGCAGGCCAAGCGCCAGCTCGCGCTTGTGTCGCCGCTAAAATGGCACGCGAAGCCTTATTGGTGGAAATATCGATAGTGGCTGCTGAAAGGGCCTAATATCAATTGCATTAAAAGTTTGATCATTCAGCGGGAATTCAAAGCCCTGTAGGTAAGATGGGGGATTGAAGCTAATAGTTATTCTCGGCTCTGGCATCCTCGGTAATTGCTCCATGCATGACTCTTGATAATTGCTCCTGCATTATTCTACCTTCGTCCATCCGTGGACTCGTACCTCCTGAATCTGACCGTCAAGGAGGGTGGGAATGTCTTATGTTGTATGAAACAAAATAGACCATTTAGTCGTATATCCAAAGCCCACAACGAAGCTTAAAGGGCTTTGCCATTTGCTTTAAACGTCGGCCGCACTACGTGAGCTACTCAGACTTTCCACTTCTGCTTTGCATTGGCTCAAAAGGGAATAACCATTTCTTCACTAATGCGCCTTGAATTGAAAAGTCTGAGGCGCTCTGAATGGGTCAAATACTTAATGCAATTGGTATAATACTACCGCGTTGAGATGACCAGGATTAAGTCTGGTTTTATTTACCATCTCGATGACACGTCTAAGCTTTCACTCGTTAATGGGATCGAGGTTCTGTTATACTGCCAGCTTGATTTTTTGGAGGCAATAATGGACGTATCTTCTTTACTCGACGGCCTAAATGACAAGCAGCGTGATGCCGTAGGCGCTCCGCAATCCAGTATGTTAGTTTTGGCTGGCGCCGGTAGCGGTAAAACTCGTGTGTTAACACACAGAATCGCTTGGTTAATGCAGGTTGAACAGCAAAGCCCTTATGCAATTTTAGCGGTGACCTTTACCAACAAGGCAGCCAAGGAGATGCGTGAACGAGTAGAAAAAGTGGCTGGCGGTAATATGAGCCGCATGTGGATTGGTACATTCCACGGGTTAGCCCACCGCCTACTGCGTACACATTATAAAGACGCCAATTTACCGCAGAGTTTCCAAATTTTAGATTCTGACGATCAACTGCGGCTAATCAAACGTATTCTAAAAAGTCTTCACTTGGATGAGAAACAATATCCCCCAAGACAAGCTCAAGGTTATATCAACGGCAAAAAAGATCTGGGACTAAGGCCGGCCCACATCGATGCGGGCGGCTTTCCGATAGAGCAAAACCTACTTAAAATTTATCAGGTTTATCAAGATTCTTGCGATCGTGCTGGCTTGGTAGATTTTGCTGAGATCTTATTGCGAGCTCACGAGCTTTGGCTTAACAAACCGCATATTCTTGACCACTATCAAGACCGATTCAAACATATTTTGGTGGATGAGTTTCAAGATACTAACGCCATTCAATATGCATGGATCCGGGTACTCGCGGGGTCAACCGCAAATGTGATGATAGTGGGTGATGATGACCAATCCATTTATGGTTGGCGTGGTGCTCAAGTTGAGAATTTGCATAAGTTTTTAGGCGATTTCCCAGCAGCACAAACTATTCGTCTAGAGCAGAACTATCGCTCTACCGGTAATATCCTTAAAGCGTCCAATGAGCTTATTGCTAACAACCCCGATCGTATGGGTAAAAAGCTGTGGACTGACGATAAAGACGGTGAGCCAATAGGGCTTTATTGTGCCTTTAATGAAATGGACGAAGCGCGGTTTATTGTTGGCCGTATTAGCGACTGGCAAGATGAAGGGGGCAAGTTAGAAGATTGCGCTATTTTATACCGCTCTAACGCCCAATCCCGTGTTCTTGAGGAAGCGTTACTGCATAAAGGGGTCGCTTACCGTATTTATGGCGGCCTACGATTCTTCGATCGCCAAGAGATTAAAGACGCTATGGGGTATCTGCGCCTCATCAATAATAAAAATGATGATGCTGCATTTGAGCGAGTGGTTAACACGCCTGCCCGCGGTATCGGTGGTCGAACATTAGAGATCATGCGCACCACCGCTCGCCAGCAAGAGCTCACCTTGTGGGACACTTGTATGCGCTTACTTGAAGAGAAAGTGCTCAGTGGCCGCGCTGCAAATGCAGTGCGTGGCTTTATGGATTTGATTGTGGCTTTGAGAATCGACACTGAAGATTTGTCATTACACCGACGCACAGATCATGTGATCAAAGAGTCTGGCCTTAAGTTGATGTATGAAACTGAAAAAGGCGAAAAAGCCAGAGCTCGAGTAGAGAACTTAGAGGAGTTAGTGACTGCAGCGCGTAGCTTTGTGATGCCAGAAGAGCTCGAAGATATGGGCGAGCTTAATGCCTTTTTATCTCACGCGGCGCTTGAAGCGGGTGAAGGGCAAGCTGATGAGTTTACCGATGCAGTGCAGTTAATGACATTGCATTCTGCCAAAGGTCTTGAATTCCCAATGGTGTTTATGTCGGGTGTGGAAGAGGGCTTGTTCCCTAGCCAAATGGCGATTGATGAAGGGGATCGACTCGATGAAGAGCGACGCCTCTGTTATGTGGGCATGACCCGTGCAATGCAAAAGCTCTATATTACCTATGCCGAGTCTCGTCGTATTTATGGTCGAGAAAGCTTTGCTAGGCCGTCTCGATTTGTTAAAGAGATCCCTGAGCAATATGTACAAGAGATCCGCATGCGCACACAAGTGTCTGCGCCAGCGATCAGTACTCGCTTTAGTAAGCAAGATGATTCGTTTAACGAGTCAGGGTTTAAAATTGGACAAAACGTCAGTCATCCTAAATTTGGCGCCGGCACGGTGACTAACTACGAAGGTAGCGGTGCTCAAGCTCGAATTCAGGTTAACTTTTTAGACGTTGGCAGTAAGTGGTTAGTGATCGCTTATGCACGCTTAGAAAAAGTGTAATAACGCTATTCCCACTGGATCCTGAATCTTCAGGTAGGATGGGTATGAATTAAAGGCTGAAGACGTTTTAGGAGAGCCTAATAAAATGAATTTTAGGGATAAATTGGATGTCTACATGCGGCTCAGTCGCTTAGATCGTCCTATTGGCACCTTGCTGCTATTGTGGCCCTGCTTAATGGCATTGATGCTTGCTGCAGGCGGGATGCCAGACATAAAAGTTTTGGTTATTTTTGTCATAGGTGTTGTTGTGATGCGCGCTTGTGGTTGTGTGATAAACGATTACGCTGACAGAAACCTCGATGCTCACGTGGAACGGACTCAGTCTCGACCATTAGCAAGTGGCGAGATCAGCAGTAAAGAAGCACTTTTATTGTTTCTGGCGATGGCACTTTTTGCATTTGGCTTGGTGTTGTTATTAAATCCGCTGGTGGTCAAACTTTCTGTCGTCGGTATTATTCTTACCATTCTTTACCCCTTTACCAAACGCTACACCAATATGCCACAGATGTTTTTGGGCACCGTGTGGAGTTGGTCTATTCCGATGGCTTATGCTGCACAAACTGGCACTGTGCCCGTTGAAGCATGGTGGCTATTTGCGGCCAATTGGTGTTGGACGGTAGCCTACGACACCATGTATGCCATGGTTGATCGTGATGACGACTTAAAAGTGGGCATTAAATCGACGGCCATTTTATTCGGACAATATGATCGACAGATCATTGCTGCCTTTCAGGTCGCTGCACTCATCTGCTTTATTATCGCCGGTGTTATCGCCGCTCGAGGTGAAATTTTTAGCTTAGGTATTTTGGCGTTTATTGGTTTTGGGCTTTATCAGCAAAAATTGATTTATGGCCGAGAACGAGCTGCTTGCTTCAAGGCATTTTTAAATAATAACTGGGCTGGACTGACACTTTTTGTCGCACTGGGATTAGATTATTTAGTGTTATAAGTCCACAACGGTTACTCGTGTTGGGTAGCGATACCATCATCAAAATAAACGTCTTCTAATGGAGGCGTTTTTTTATATGCGGCTTTTGTCTTCCTTACAATACATTTCTAAGTAAATGCCATTAGATGGTCACTATTCCTGTCTATACTTACCGATAGTCGATGAACTCTTTAGGACTGATTAGGGTCGTCATAAGTGTTTTTTCAGGATAAAGGCCTATGAAATTGGCTACATCGACGTAATCGTAACAAGCAAAGGGAGTTGTTTGTATGGAGGATAGGTTATGTCATATTGGGTAACGACATTCGATGCTAGCCAGTGGGCTGATTACGAGTTGGCATTACTGATGGTGGCCATTTCAATTTTAGTTATCTGGCTATCGGTATGTTTATTTAAACCTCAGGGGGCTATACGGTGGATTTTTGCGGTCTTGAGCTGCGTAGTGATCAGTGGCTTATGCCTAACCAGTCGCGTGGATGCCTTGCAGTTAAGTTTGTTATTGAACAAAGGCCAAAATATTGAAGTTCTCGATGGCAGCTACCATTATGGACGCTATCATTTTCCGCACAATTCCGCTTATGGCGTCGACTTTAGAGAGATTCATATTGGCGAACGTATACTGAAACTTTACCACTCTGGCTATCTGCAGCATACGCGTTGCTATCGCAATTTTTATAACACTAATGAGTTTGGTGACCAGGCGAAATTACGTTTGTACATACATTGGTATGAACATGATTTTATATATAAAAATGATTTAATTACATTAAAAACACCCTGCATTTTAAGGATTGAAGCGCTTGATGTGGAGGCTGTTTAAAGCCTCTACTTAGAACTCACACCATTTTTTAGATTAAAGAGCCAATAGATCCCCTGTATTGCGCTGGTAGGAAATGCGGTTTCATGGCTGGCGTCGTTGATGATAAGTAGCTTGCTAGTTATCGTCTTGTTTGGCACTTTATTGCTGCTTCTATTCACACTTATGAGGCTATTAGTCCTGTCGAGCAGGGCCTTAAACTGCTGCGCATCACCGACCATGTCAAAATTTGAAAAGCCTCCGTTACCATTATGCTCAAGCTCACCAATGCCAATAAAGACATTAGCCTTAATCTTGCTTAATGCTTCTTGTCGCTGTTGGGTAAGCTTAAAAATCATCTGCTTATGCCACCAAAATGATGGACTACCTAATACGTAGTTGCTAAACATTTCTGGCTGCTCTAGCAGTATATAGGCACCCAATAGCCCACCTAAAGAGTTACCGACATAAGTGCGTTGGCTCGGTTCTGTCCTAAAGTGTTGTTGTATATAAGGCAGTACTTTTTGCTGCAGAAAGGCGACATAGCGATCAGCGCCTCCCGTCTGTTTTTTCCAGCTCTTATCAACGGAAGGGGTGTAATTTCGAACTCGGCTTTTATCACCGCGAAGGCCCTTTTGCCACGATACACCAACTAAAATGGCCTGCTGCATCGCATTTGAGTTCATTGGATATCGCGTTGCACCAGAGATTATCTGAAAAGCATACATGGCATCGGTAATATAGATCACTGGGTAGTGGCTGTGTTGATTCGCGTCTGAGTTGTAGCCTTTTGGCAATTTAATAAAGAGGTCGTAGGCCCTATCTGCATCATCGAGCTGAATCGTTTGAGTACGAGGAATGTTAAAGGGGCTGGCGTCAGTTTGCTGCGCAGCAATAGCGTTGTGACTGTTGGCGATGTAAATAATGACTCCAATGGCACTGAGTACATATCGTGAAAACCATGAAGGGAATAATAAAAATGCCGAAGAGAGAAAAGAGGTTAAAGTGCGAGACATAAATTTCATCCTGGAAAGTAGGTAACTAAATACCTTGTATACGTTGGATAATCAGGTCAGTCAGCATACGCTGAGGCTTAACTATTTAATAGTGACTTAGGTTTAACATTAGCTTTCAATTAATCCGGTTGGTGGAAGGTCATTGCACTATTAAACTCTGAGTTTTACTTGTAGGCTATCATGTTGATTAATTGTAACGAGGAGCCCGTATGCGTCGCAGTGTTAAGTTAAGGCTGAGTTTTTTGCTAACCGCAATCGCTAGCTACGTTTTGGGGTTTAACCTTTTACCCGAGTCGCTGAGCAATGACACAGAGATAGCCATATTGGGTGTTATCGCCGCCGTATATTTTGTGCTGCTGCCGATTCTATATTGGGTTTGGATTATTAAGGCAGGTAAGCAAAAAGCGTGGAAACTACTGCTTATCTTCAGTCTTAGTGGCTTAATGGCACGATTGAGTTTTCCTGCTGAAGTGGCCAGCTATTTCGAATTTATCATGTGGTTTAGGTACCCGATTATTGCGGTGTTGTTGCTGATAGAACTCTACTTAATGGCCAGTATCGCTAAGGGATTATGGCAAGCCCGCAATATGAAGGGGGATCCTAGAGTGCATATCGTTGATAAGTATCAAGATGAGGACGACAAGAAGCGCTCGTTAGCACTGGTATTAGCATCAGAGCCGGCAAGTTGGTATTACGCTATTCCTTGGTTTAGTCGTCAGCATGTCTCTAGTGATAACGCCATTGAGCTATTATCTGGCAAGACTTGGATGTGGTTGTTGATGTTGCTGGGAACATTGGCGATGTCGACAGTCTGCTTCATGTTGTTAAGCCTATGGAGTGAATTAGTGGCGATCATCGTCACCAGTATTATTGCTTATGGTGTGGTGTTTGTGACCGCTAACTATAGAGTATCAAAGCATTACTCATTATATGTTCAGCAAGATAAGTTAGTGATCAATAATAGTATGTGGGGCTTTTTAACCGTCAACATTGCCGAGATAGCAGAGCTGGAAGTTGGAACGTGGGACAAGAGCAGTGCGTTGAACAATAATGGCTCAGCAGAAGAGCTACTGTGTTTTGGTCGAGGTGTAAATGCCAATATAAAGCTTCAATTTAGCCAGCCACAGACATACTTTGGTGCACTTGGGCAATTACCTGAAAAAATTGAACAGCTCTACTTAGTCGTAAGCGATCCCGAAGCTTTAGCGCAACAGTTACGGGTGAAGGAGAGTGAGCAACAACAGGTGTTGACTGCTGCGGTTTAGCACAACATCGACTAGGTAGCAGCTTGAGATCCTGCCGACCTAGTCACTAAATTAAAGATTTTGATAAAGAGGCTAGGTCGATAGAAGACTAGTTTTTTACAAGTGCTTCTAAGTCCGCGGGGCGATAGTAAACCGATTTTAACACCTTGCCTTGGCGGACAATTTTACCCGCCATATCGACGTCTTTGGCGCACTTAGCGATAATGAAATTGCCTTTGGTACTGCCAACGATCTCTACACCTTGCTTAGCGTAAAAAGCGATAGTCTCTGTCAGCTCTTGCTCATTGCGACAGACTTTACTCATGTTGCTTGAATGTACTTCATCCCAACAAGTGATAAAGTCGATTTCACGGTTCTTAGCAACATGTAAAAGCAGGTCAATCACGTAGCTTATTTCAACATGGTCAGATATTTTTTTAGCGCCTAAGTGCACTAGACGTCCCATCAATACATAGACTGAATCGACAATAGCGTCGGCTTGTTCAACGCGGCTATCAGCTTCAGCAAGTTCAGTTAACTCTTCAATTGCCAGCGAAGTGTGCAACGTATCGGCTTTATCATCTAGCGTTGATTCATCTTCAATAGGTAGATCAAATGTGGCACGGAATTGGTGAATATCACCATAAAGATGATCGTAGAGAGGCTGGTCTAAAGCAGATAGTTTCATAAGTAATACCCTTGGCGCTAATATTAAAAAATTGCCGTCATAGTAAAGAAATGGACCTGAAAATGAAAGGTTGGTAGTGCTGCTGAACGTACTCAAGCGCATTTTGTTATGTTAGCAGCTTGGATTTACGGGTTAACCCCCACTGCCTGAAAACAAAAATGCCACGATGGTACTTAAAATACCCACTTCAACATCTCTATTGCTTGTCTGTTGGTCATTAATGTTGTGTGCCTCTTGATCTTCTCTAGCCTCGCGAGCATTGTCCGCACCACTGATAAAAGGCTCTGCAACGGATTGAGTTTGTTGCACGCTGCAGGCAGTTAATGACGACATGAGCAACATAAGAATAATAAACAGGCTTGAAGGTTTAATGTTTATCATCACTTTAGACCTCTACTTCTAGGTGGCAAAGGATTAGAGGATTAAGCTTATGGATGAGTGTTTGCACGGGGTCTGCACTGATATCCAATGCTTGCCAGCCGTCGGTACTCATTATGTCTAGGGCCGTGATACGAACTGACTGCTTACCTGTATCGCTCGACTTGCTTGTCGATACTTCCCCAGAGATCTTGAAAATGCCTTCGGCAGCGGTAATACGACTAATTTTAAACACTTCCATATGCTGACTCGTCTGTGGCATTAAGCGGAACATCACCATAAAACAATACTAGCGGTAATAAAAGGCTCCGTTAAACTATCTATCGTTATCTCTTTACATCGATTTTAAAGTGGCATGACAAGTTTTATTTTTAAGCAGAAAAAAGCCCTTTTGATAATCATCAAAAGGGCAGCGCGATAATTTAGCTTTGCGCTAGAGTATAGCGAGGATATCTACTTAGCGTTTTGCGTATTTACTGATGAGTTTCTCTAGGTAGGGTTGGACATCTTTATCACTCCAGTCGAGGTAGCCACGCAGAAATCCAATAAGGTTACCAGAACCGTCAAATACATAAGTGGCCGGTACAACATCGGCTGGCATGACGTTATCGATGTTCATTTCAGGGTCAAGCCATGTGTGATAGTAACCAAGATCATGACGTGCTAAAAAAGCGGCGACCTTATCGCTTTCTTCATCAATAGAAACCGGCAGTACAACTAAATTGTTATTGATATTTGCCTGTTTAATGGCTTCCATTTGTGGGATCTCCTTTAAGCAGGGAGCGCACCATGTCGCCCATAGACTCATCAGTATCACTTTGCCGTCGAACTGCTTTAAATTAATGGAGCCGCCTTCGGTATCGACAAAACTAACATTAGGGACTTGTCTTGCTGAACTCATCTCTATAAAGCGTGACATGATCATCGGCTTTTCTATCGGCTGCCCCGTGTTGTAAACTTTTTGAGTGGGGAGTGATGCGTGTGCTGGAACAACTAGCGTAAAACTAAGTGCTGCGACAGCTAAGAAAGACGCTATCAACTGCTTAGCATTACAGAGTGGGCGAATAATAAAATTAGTCATGGGGGGAGTCCTGCGTAAGTTTTTGAGGCTTCAATGTTGGCTGCACGAAGAAAAATAGGCCTATTATGGCGAGTAGAACCAAAATTATTGGTATAAACCAGAGTATAAAAGTATGACTGCTAAGTGTTGGCATGTAGCGGATCTTTTCGCCGTAGCGTAGTACCATAAAATCAATAATGGCGGCTTTAGATTGCCCTTCGTCCAACATCAAAAATATCTGTCCTTTAAGCTCACTGGCTATTTTGCTTTGTGAATCAAATAAATTTTGATTCACCGCCATCGGACAGCGTAATTCGCGGGCGATTTGAAAGCCAATGTCCCTTTTTTGTTCATGAGTATAATGTGTCGGTGCTAGAGTATCTTGGGCCGTAGCTGTGACACAAAACAGCAGTAATAATAAAATCAGTACAATAGATAGTACGTTTTGTGTGAGCAGCTTAAAGCGGAGTGCGCCATTCATAATGCCATTATGCCAATTCATTGGAGTGCCCCCGGTACTTTAGTGTTAGCGAAGGTATCGGCGCAACGCTCTTGCTTGTCGCCAAGACAATGACAAGCCCGCTAAGCATCATGAATAATGCGCCCAACCATATCCAGCTTACTAACGGTTTGTAACTGATCCTGATGAGGTATTCATTGTCATTGAGCCCGCGCTTATTCGTCAGTTTTTGCCCCATAGAAATATATAAGTCACCTAAGAAGCCGCTATGTATTCCTGCCGCTGACATCTCCATGCCATTGGTTTTAAATGTTTGCCTTTGCGGATAGAGGTAAGTCACAAACTGGTTTTGGTTATCCAGCACTCTTATTTGAGCTTGAATGGCGGTGTAGCTGTTACGTTCAACGGCTTGTGTCTCATCATAAATAAAGCTGTAGCCAGCCAGAGTCTTACCTTGACCAGGCCCCATGCGGAGTAGCTCTTCGGACTCAAAGTTAGACACTAACGTCACCCCTAGAATTGATATAGCGACGCCAAGATGAGCAAAACACATCGCGTAAAAGCGCAATGATGAAGAGTCTTTTCCAGTGCCTAACTCATCGTCTTTAAAAGCAATTCTCTGAACTAATGCAAGCCCTGTAGCGCTTATAATCCATAGAGAGGAGAACAAACCGAGTAGAAGCCAAAAACTAAATGTGTCTCTAGTTACCAAGGTGATAATTAGTGCCATTAACATACACACAGCCGCTAATATTAGGGGTGGTCGCATCTTGGCGCTATGCTGCCAGTTCTGCAGTGGTGCCAAGCCCATCAGTAAAAATATAAGCGCAGCAATTGGGATAAAAATACTGTTGAAATAGGGGGCACCTACAGAGATAGTTTGTCCGGATATAACCTCGAAAATGAGGGGGTAGCAAGTTCCCAGTAGCACCGAAATAGCAGCAATGACCAGTAACATATTACCGAATAGTATTAGACCTTCTTTAGACAGTAGTGAAAATGTCATTGGCGCAGCCTTTATTGACGTTCGCTGAGCAAACAATGCCATCGCAGAGCCAGAAAATACAATGAGTAGTATCAGTATTGATACGCCACGGGTGGGATCTGACGCAAAGGCATGCACCGATTGGACCACCCCAGAACGTACTAAGAAGCTTCCGAGTAGGCTTAAAGAAAAGGCCATAATGGCCAAGAAAATACTACAAGAACCTAATATGCCTCGTTTCGCAGTGAGTAATATGGAGTGAACCATTGCAGTTGAAACTAACCACGGGATAAACGAGGCATTCTCTACAGGGTCCCAAAACCACCAACCACCCCAGCCAAGTTCGTTATAGGCCCACCATGAGCCAAATGCATTACCTCCGGTTAAAAAGACCCAAGCCAAAATGGCCCATGGTTGAAGGTAGCGAGCATATTGTTGGCTTAACCCACCAGATAGCAATGCAGCAACGGCACCAGCGAAACAGATAGTTAGCCCAACGTAGCCGAGAAAAAGTAGTGGAGGATGAATTACCAGCCCAATGTCTTGCAGAATGGGGTTGAGATCTCTGCCTTCAATTGGGATACCGGGTAATAGTCGCGTGAAGGGGCTAGAGGTAAACAGTAGAAAAAGACAAAACCCTAATATGAGTAATGCGGCGACTGCTACAAGCTTTTGATGGAAATATTGATCAGTGGCTGGAGCACGATTAATGATAAAAGTTGCCCAAATTGCAATGGCGACGACCCAAAACAACATTGAGCCTTCATGGGAGCCCCACACCGCAGCGACTTTATATAAGGTGGCTAACTGTGTATTCGAGTTATTAGCAACGTAGGCGACAGAAAAATCATTAACTAAGAAGCAATAAGCCAGAGATAGTATTGACGATATCAGCGTTAAACACATCAGTGTTGTTAATGGTTTTGTATAGCTGAGTAAATAT